>CAMQTN010000007.1 GCA_947037115.1 uncultured Lachnospiraceae bacterium | reverse complement strand
TAATCCTGCTCAAAACTGTAGCTTTTCGTGTCCTCACTGTACTCTCTCATATCCAGCGTGCCACTTTTTCCCAATAAATTTGGAAGAATATGCTGTAATTTCATAATTTTTTCATTAATGTCAACATTCTCCCCCAGCGCAACTTTCGCATCCCCGAAATACAGCGTCACCTGATAGGTGCTGTCAAAATAGATCCTGTCCGCCGTGAGGGAATATTTGGCAAGCTGCTGGGTAATATTTAAAATTTCATCAAACAGCTCCGGCTTGTCCACCGGCAGGGGTTCATGCAGGATCACATGGTCGAAGGCAAGACCTGTGACCTGCGGAATGCCCGCAGTCTCCTCCTCGGAAGTCTCGACCACAATACCGTCCTTATCAAAATACACATAACGGCCAAGATATCTGACATAACCCGCCAGCGCCTTCTCGTACACCGTGATGCGGATGGTATCCCTGGCCTCGATGGACACATCCATCACCTCGATAAAGGGAATGTTCTCCACACCCTTATCCCGGTATTTTAAGGACAGAAACAGAGAGTTGTCACCCAGTCTGCCCCCCATAACCATATCCATAATTTCTTCATCCGTATAGTGCACGCTCCCGTCCACATAAACGGTCGTCACCTTGTAGTTTTTAATAATATAAAGACCGCCTCCGACAAGGAGAAAAAGGAAGACAAGAAAAACCGTGAGTGAAATCGCCACCCGTTTGGATCTGCTGAAACGGACTTTTTCCGGCCTGCCCTCCCGCTTTTTTCCCGCTCCTCTTTTTTTCTTCTCCCGCCCGCTCCCCTCATTTTTTATGAGACGCAGATTTGGATTCCCTTTTTTCCCCTTTTTTACGGTTTTTTTGTTTCCCATCCGCAAACCTCATCCTCTAATACGCCAGCTGCGCGCACGCTTTTTAAGCCAGCTCGATATCCGCGCCCAATTCACGCAGGCTCAGCGTAATATCCTCATATCCCCGGTCTATATAATGGCGGTTTGTCACAATGCCGGTGCCTTCCGCCGCAAGGGCCGCCACCACTAACGCTGCTCCGCCCCGAAGCTCCTGCGCCTCCACAATGGTATTGTGAAGCGGTCTGTCACCCCGGATACAGGCCCTGTTTCCCTCGACTCTGATATCCGCTCCCATCTTTACAAGCTCCGGCACAATCCGGAACCGGTTTTCAAAGACAGTCTCCCGAATCCGGCCTTCCTGTCCCGACAGTGCCATCGCCACCATAAAAAGGGACTGTAAATCCGTCGGGAATCCCGGATAGACCTCCGTTACCAGATCTTCCTCCAGCCTGTTACAGGCCCTGCCTTCCACAAACAGGCCGTCGGGCCATACCGTAAGCCCCGCCCCCAATCCCTTTGCGCAGGCAAGCACACTCTGCATCTGCTCACAGGGCGCATCCTCCAAAAAGACATTGCCGCCCGCACACAGACAGGCAGTCAGGTAAGTGCCCGCAACAATCCTGTCCGCCGGTACACGAAAGCGCACAGGATGGAGCTTTTCTACGCCCTCAATAACCAGACGGTCCGTCCCTGCACCCTGGATCCGGCCTCCGGCCTTTACCAGAAATTCACACAGGGCCTGTATCTCCGGCTCTCTGGCCGCCGGATGGATGATAGTCTCCCCCTCCGCCAGAACCGCCGCCAGAATCAGATTTTCCGTCACACCCACGCTGACAAAAGGAAGTTCATGCACCGCGCCGTGCAGCTTTCCTGCTCTGGCCTGAAACTCCTCCCGCCCCTCGGCAATCTCCACACCCATGCGCCGCAGTGCGCACAGATGCTGGTCGATGGGGCGTTTTCCGATCACACAGCCGCCCGGATACTCCATGGACACTTCGCCCATTCTCGCAAGCAGCGCACCCAGAAGCATGATGGAGGAACGCATAACTCCCACGGAATCGGCCGGCATGTCACATTCAGCCACCCCACCCGTATCCACACGGATGAGCTCCTTCTCTCTGGTTACCTGACAGCCCAGACTCTCCAGAAGCCGCAGCATGTGAAATACATCCGCGATGTCCGGGCAGTTTTCTATCTCGCAGGTACCGTCTATCAACAGAGTCGCCGCCAGAATGGGCAGCGAAGCATTCTTGGAACCTTGTATCTTCGTCCGTCCCGAAAGACTTTTTCCACCATAGATACGAACAGCGTCCATAAATTTACCTCAAATCTCAAATTATGACCTATTCTATCTATATGGATTTTCGACCAAAAATTATCTTGTCCTCATAAATCTTTTAGGTGGATGCCCTTGGCTACACTCAAAGTCAGTCCTATTTCTATCAGAAGGAACATGACTGACGAGCCTCCGTAACTGATAAAAGGAAGCGAGATACCAGTGTTTGGGATCGTGTTGGTTACCACGGCAATATTCAGGATCACCTGCACGGCAATATGTCCCATCACTCCCACCACCAGAAGCGCACCGTAGAGATCCGGCGCATTGTTGGCTATAATCATCAGCCGCCAGATTAACAGCAAAAACATGACGATGACGGCGATCCCGCCAAAAAGCCCCAGCTCTTCACAGATAATGGAAAAAATCATATCGTTCTGCGCCTCCGGCAGAAACCCTCTCTTCTGCATGCTCTGCCCGAGCCCCTTCCCCAGCACGCCTCCGCTTCCTATGGCGTAGAGCGCCTGTATGGTCTGGAATCCCGTGTCGTCGGAATAAGCCTCCGGATCCAGCCAGGCCAGTATACGGGCGCCCCGGAAATTCAGATCGTCCACGTGGGCCTGTGCCGTCTGCACCACATAAAAGATCACCACAGCCGCCACGGCCAGCACGATAAGCCCCAGCAGAAAAAACCGCTTATAGTCCGGGCAGGACACAAACAGCATCAGCACGGCAATCGCCATGACAATAATCGCAGAGCTCAGGTTATTGGTAATCTGCCACAGCATAAGGGCTACCGGCGCAGGAGAAAGCAGAACGAGCATAAACCCCTTATTTGTCCGTATGCCCTTTCCCAGCGTACAGATCAGGCTGGACAGGAACAAAATCATACCAAGCTTTGCCACCTCCGCCACCTGCAGGGAGATGGGTCCTATGTAAAGCCAGCGCGTAGCGCCGCCGGAACTGTACCCGAAAGGAATGATTAAAAGAATCAGCACCACCGAACCGATATAGGCCGGCACTGCAAACCTTTCCCAAAAATGAAAGGGTATGTTCGCCACCACCATCATGGCCACAAGTCCCAGAATGGACGCGAAAAGCTGCTGCCTTAAGTATCTGGTGGAATCCCCAAGTTTTAAGTTGGCCTCGTAGGAACTTGAGGAAAACACCATAACCATGCCGAATCCCACGAGAAACAGCACAATGAACAACAGACTGTAGTCCATGAAGCTCTCGCCTTTTTTTTGCCCTCTACGGGAAGCATTTCTCTGTGCCACTGATCAGTTATCCTCCATCTGATTGACCATTTCCTTAAATATCTGCCCTCTGGCCTCATAGTTCGGGAACATGCCCCAGCTTGCGCAGGCCGGTGACAATAAAACCGCATCCCCAAAAGCAGCCTGCTCCACACAGACCCTGAATGCCTCCTCGAAAGTATCTGCCAATACAATATTTTTCAGGCCGTGTTTTCTCGCACACGCCGCAATCTTTTCCCTTGTCTGTCCAATCAGCACCAGGCACTTGACTTTGCCATCGAAAGCCTCAATCCACTCGTCATACTCGCTCTGCTTGTCGTAACCGCCCCCGATCAGCACCGTGGGCCGGTCCATGGCGCGGATTCCCTGAATGGCTGCGTCGGGATTGGTTCCCTTGGAATCATTGTAATAGTCTACTCCGCGCTTTGTCGCCACAAATTCAATCCTGTGCTCCACTGGCTGAAATCCTCTGACCACTGACAGAATTTCCTCCATGGGCACACCGCAGGCTGTTGTAACCGCCATGGCCGCCATTACATTCTCCACATTACAGACGCCGACCAGTTTCATATCATGTATGTTCATGAGCCTTTCGCTCACACCGCTCTTCGCCCGAAAGATTTCCTCCCCTTCAAGATAAAACCCGTCCGTAAGCTTCCTCTCCGAGGAAAACCACACCACCCGCGCGGGGCACCGCTCCCCGAACGCTCTCGTATAACTGTTTTCATAATTTAATACACAGGTTTCTTCTTTTGTCTGGTTCCTGCAGATGGCTTCCTTCGCCGCCGCATAATTCTCCATGGTGTGATGACGGTTTAAATGATCCGGCGTGATATTCAGAATTGCGGAAACCTTCGGCTTAAACTGATCCACCGTCTCCAGCTGGAAACTGCTGATCTCCGCCACCGTCACCGTCTCCTCCGTGGAATCCAGCGCTGTCAGTGTATAGGGATTTCCGATATTCCCTACCACATCCACATCCCTGCAGTAGGCCGCCATAATCGCTCCCACCAAAGAAGTGGTCGTGGTCTTTCCGTTTGTCCCCGTAATGCCGATCACCAAACCTTTCCCTATCTCATAGGCCAGCTCGATCTCTCCCCAGATCTTTACACCCCTTTTTCGGAACGCCTCTGCAAATTCCGTATCCGTGGGCACACCGGGACTTAACACCACCAGATCCACATCCTTTTTTATCTCCTCATCCAGACTTCCGATCACAATCTGCGCCTGAACGCCCTGCCTCAGCTTCGCCCGCACATCCTCCATACGAAGCTTTTCATTTTCGTCAAACAAAATGGGAACCGCTCCCACATGATGCAGAGCTTCCACAGCCCCGATCCCGCTGATACCCGTACCGACCACCAGGACTTTCTTTCCCTGTAATTCCATGATTGATTCCTCCCGACAATCATTCAGCCGCCGCTGATTCACAAACCGTACCCCGGCGCCCGCAGCTGTTTCACAGCTTCTCTGGACTGACTGAACTGCTATATACCCATCAGCGCCACCAGACAAAGCAGCGCCGTAACAATTGAGAACACCGCAACCACCCGCGTCTCCGACCACCCACAGAGTTCAAAATGATGATGAATCGGCGCCATCTTAAAGATCCGTCTGCCGCCGGTGGCCTTAAAATAGGTGACCTGTATGATAACGGACAACACCTCTACCAGATAGATCAGCCCCACGATTACGATAAAAAGCGGCATCTGCATCATATAGGCCGCCGCCGCCACAAAACCGCCAAGCGCAAGGGACCCCGTATCTCCCATAAACACACTGGCCGGGTGCACATTAAACAGCAGAAATCCAAGAAGCGCACCCACCACCGCACAGGTGATCGGTTCAATGCCGCTGTTCGTCCCGATAGCCACCACCGTGAAGAAAGTCGCTACCAGCACCGTCACGGAGCTTGCCAGGCCGTCCAGGCCATCCGTGAAGTTCGTACCGTTTACCGTGCCGATCACAACAAAGAACAGAATCGGAATATTAAGCCAGCCGAAATCCAGATACAGCTCCGCAAAAAAAGGCACTTTCATCGTCAGAGACACATCCGTGTAATGCAGCAGATAAAACACAAAAATCCCCGTCACCACAATCTGTAAGACAAACTTCTGCCAGGCCCGAAGTCCCATAGACCGTCTCAAAACCACCTTGATATAGTCATCCAGGAAACCCACAAGACCGAAGCCCAGCGTGAGAAACAGCACCGGGATGATCCGCGGGTAATCCCGCACAAAAAGAAGGGACGTGATCACCACACTGATCAGAATCAGAATCCCTCCCATGGTGGGCGTGCCGTTTTTCTTCAAATGGCTCTCCGGCCCCTCCGTCCGCTCCGTCTGCCCGATCTTCAGCCGGCGCAGAAACGGGATCACCACCGGCCCGAGCAGTACACTGATCGCAAAAGATACCAATACAGAAATTAGAATTACGCTGTTCATGCTTCCTCCAAAATTAAATCGTTCAACCTCGCAAATCCGCGCTCGCGCGCTTTCCGTCCGATTCCATCGGACATTTGCTCGTTATGTGCCGTGAAGAATCTCTGATTCTTCTGAAAAACAAATGCCTGCTTCAGTCGCAGTTCTATTGCTGCGACAGTGCTATGTTTTTCCTATGCGGCTACTATTATATTACTTTTTTTCCAAATATGGAAGAATATTCTCAAAGAGCTGTCTGACCACCGGCGCGGCGATCTGCCCTCCATAGTAAGTTCCCTGCGGATTATGAATGATTGCCAGTGCAAGGACCTGTGGATCATCAGCCGGCGCAAATCCCAAGAATGAAGCAATATATTTGCCGCTCCCGCGGGGCAGCGTCTGGCTGGTGGCTGTCTTTCCTCCCACGCGGTGACCTTCCACAGCGCCGTTTTTGCCGCTTCCCTCCGCCACCACCTGCTCCAAAATATACCGCATGGTCTCGGAAGTCTCTGCAGACACTACGTCCTCTCTCACCGGGTAAGTAAAAGACTGGCTGTCCGTGCCGTCCGCAGACACCGCTCTCACGGCAAAATGGGGCGTGATACGCCTGCCTCCGTTCACGATGGAAGACGCTGTCGTGGCAAGCTGGATCGGCGTAATCTGGAAGGACTGTCCAAAGGAGATGGTCGCCAGCTCCACGGGTCCGATATTTTCCATCTTATGCATAATGGTTCCGGCCTCACCCGGCAGGTCGATCCCCGTCTTTTCCAGAAGTCCAAACTGCCTGAAATAAGAGTAATACCGCTCCACACCGATTCTCATCCCTACCGTGATAAAGACAGGGTTACAGGAATTCATGGTGCCCTGTACAAAGTCCTCCGCACCGTGGCCTCCCACCTTATGACAGCGGATCTTCCTGTCCTCCACCATGATAAACCCTGGACAGCTAAAGGTGTCTGTGGGTTTCACCACACCCGACTCCAGTCCGGCCGCCGCCGTGATAATCTTGAAAGTGGAGCCCGGTTCATAGGTGTCGTTGATACAGCCGTTTCTCCACATGGCGTTTAAAAGCTCCTGCCGCTTCTTCTCGGAAAAGGAATAGGCGTCCATCCCGTTTTGCAGCGTGTAGGGGTTGTTTAAATCAAATTCGGGCACATCCACCATAGCCAGAATTTCCCCGTTCTGCGGATTCATGACCAGAATGGACACACGCTCAGCTTCCTTGGTCTCCATCGTCTGTTTTGCAAGCTGAGTGGCATAGCTCTGAATATTGATGTCGAGGCTGATATAGAGATCCCGGCCGCTGACGGGTTCCACTCTCTCTTCCCCCTCCTCATCCTGCTCTACGCCCTTGGCGTCGGTCACCGTTAAGATCGTTCCCGATTCTCCCTTAAGATATTCCTCGTAGACTACCTCAAGCCCTATGATGCCCTGATTATCCCCGCCGGTAAAACCGAGCGCTTTGGAGGCCAGCGTATCGTAAGGGTAATAGCGCTTGTAATCCTCATCCACCTTGACGCCGTCAAGAGCGTAGCTTCTGATCACATCCCCCGTTGCTTTGTCCACATTACTCTTTATCTTTTCAATGGAAGAATATTTCTCCACCCGCTTTCTGACATAATCCTGTGACAGTCCAAGCTCTTCCGAAAGTACGGCGATCACTTTCTCCGCGTCAGTAATCTGACTGTGAATCACAGAAACCGTGCAGACCGTCTTATTATCCGCCAGAATTTTCCCGTTCGCATCTATGATACGTCCCCTCGCCGCCTTTATGGTCCTCTCCCTCTCGTGAAGCTCCCTGGCCCTGAGCGTATAGTATTCCGATTGAAACACCATCAGATAGACCAGTCTCCCGGCCAGGCCGAAAAGCACCAGCGCACACAGGAAAAAAACAGTCACTGTCTTGCTCCTGTGATAGGTTTTGTGGTTCATCTTATCATCCATAAAGAAAACCTCACAAAAAGGTATTAATATAATCTATTATCCTTTTTATGAGGTTATTCTCACTTCCCGTTATTCTGTTCCCTCAGGTTCGCCTTCCCCGTCGTCCGTTTCTCCGGGGCCGGCTTCCGGCGTCTCCCCCAGAAGGCTTCCACCGCCCATCACGGTGCCAAGCTGGGGGTCGATATAATTTCCCGTTGCCGGGTCTACCAGATATCCGGTCTCCGGGTCCACGGGGAAGTTTTTCCACTCTTCATTCACCTCCGGCTGGTTTTCCCCGCCTTCTTCACCCTCTGCGGGATCTCCTTCATTCCCGGATGCGTCTGGATCTCCCTCTTCCCCTTCATTCTCCGTATCCGTTGTCTGGGGCTGTCTGATCTGGATCTGGAGCTCTTCCAGCTCCTCCCTCTCCTTGTCGCTAAGTTCCTCCGTCATAAAGATATTCATATAAGGAAGAACCTCTGTCAGAATCTTTTTGACAATTATGGTTGCATATCTGGCATTATCCTGAATCGCCACGTTTGGCCTGTCCACTACCACATAAATGACAACCTGGGGGTCGTCCGCCGGCGCATAACCCATGAAGGAAACCACATACTCATGGTTGCCTCGAGGCAGGGTCTCGGCTGTCCCTGTCTTCCCGCCGATCATATACCCTGCGGGCCTGGCGGTCTTACCGGTACCGAACTCCCCGGTCACCACCGTATTGCAAAACTCCTTCACCGTCTCACTCGTAGACTGGGATATGGTCTGTTTTAAAAGTCTCGGTTCAATATTTTCAATGGTAGCGCCGTCCGCCGTAGTGATCCTGCTGGCCAGATGGGGCGCGTAATAATAGCCGCCGTTAATCAGGGAACAGAACCCCGTAATCATCTGAATCATGGTGGCGTTAAAGCCCTGTCCGAAGGAGTTGGTGGCAAGATCCGTTATACCCATGGTGTTTTTATTAAAGACCACGGAGTCCGTCCTCGTCTCACCTGCCAGATCGATATTCGTCCGCAAACCGAAGTTGAAGGCATGCTGATAATCGATAAACTTATCCTTCCCGATGGCGAAAGCCACATTCATCAAAACCACGTTGCAGGAGCGCTCAATGCCCTGCTGCACCGAGAGAACGCCGTCTCCATATATCTGGTGGCAGCTGATATCGTGTTCTCCCACATGGAGCTCGCCCTCGCAAAGATAAGTCTCGTTTCCGGTGATGGAGCCGCTCTCCAAAGCAGCCGCCACCGTGAAAGGCTTTGCCACCGATCCGGGCTCATAGGAATCTACAATACAGAAATTTTTCCACAATGCATTCAGGTGCTGGTACATAACCTCGTCATTCATCGCCTCTATGGATTCCTCGGTCACATACTCTCTCGGTTTTACCTGTTTTCCGTCTTTGTCAAGCAGAGGCATACCCAGCAGGTTTTCCGTATTTCTGACGTCGTTTAAGTCAAAACCCGGATAACTGGCCATAGCCAGTATATTCGCCGTGTCCGGCTCCATGATAATGCAGCCGACATTTTCCGCGCCGTTGCCGGGATGCGCGCCGTCCTTATACTCTTCATTAAACTCTTTCAGGTATTTTTCCACAATGGTCTGGATATTCGCGTCTATGGTAATCTGAATATTATTGCCGTCCCTGGCCGCTATGGTGGTGCGCTCCAGCGTGGAGTCGTCGTTCAAATACCCGTACTGACGCCCGTTGACGCCGCTTAAAGTATCATTGTAGTATTCCTCAAGACCATAGGTTCCCGCGTTGTCGCCCGTGGTAAACCCGATCACATCACAGGCAAGGGAACCGTTTGGATACTCCCTTTTATACTCGTCCTCAAACCAGACGCCTTTGATATTCCTTCCTTTCTTTACCTTCTTGCCTTCTTCTTCCTCCTCTTCCTCGCAGAACTCCTCAAAGGCAGTCTTCTTCTCATACTCTACCCGCCTTGCCATGACATAGTAGGAAGATTCCGGATGTTCAGCAATATAAGCTCTCACCGCGTCTGTATCTATATCAAAAAAACGTTTCAGCGCACTCAGGGTAGGCTCCAGATAATCCTCCTTGCGCAGCAGAAGCTTCGTGTCCAGAATAACATTATAGACTTTATTGCTCACCGCAAGAACCGTACCGTTGGCGTCCAATATTTCGCCACGTTTAAAAGGTATTGTCACAGAATCATACTCCTGATGTGACAATACCTGTTTTTTATACTCTTCCCCGTTATCTCTGTTGATCAAAAACAGCCGTACGCTGAGTCCCACAAAGGCTCCCAGAATAAACAGGTACAAAACCACCAGTTTTTTCTGCATTTTGATCGTAAATTTTAATACGGCATTTTTTCTCTGTCCAGCCAAAAAACCACCTACTTATTCCTGTTTCGGGATCTCCGCCATCTGCTTCACATAATCATTGTTCTCGCTGGTGAAGGAAATAATCTGTCCCTCCTGCGCATACTGCATCCCAAGCTCCTGTATCGCAATCCTGCGGATTTCCTCCAGATCCACGCTGCTTGAAATTCTGCTGTAATTCTCCTCATTCGCAACCTTTAAAGCATTCAACTGGCTCTCCAGTGTGGAAATATGCTTCACGCTGTTCGTGATATCCGACTGCAGGCCAATATAGTATACCAGAATCATGCCTGTGGCAACAAGAGCCATACCCAAAAACAGCACATAACCGGCATTCATATGTTTCGCCCTGTCCCTGTTTCTTCTCACACTGTTATTGACTTTTTTCTTCGGTTCTCTTGTGATCTCCTGATCCGGCCGGACCTTTCTCACCGTATTGCCATGCACATAATATGCATTCTGCCGCGCTGCTGCCATTTCCTTTACTTCCCCTTTATTCTTTTTCAGCTTTTTTCATAAAAACCCGGAGCTTTGCACTCTTAGCCCGGTTATTTTCCTCCGCCTCCCGTGCTGTCGGCAGGATCGGTTTTCTCGTTATCACAGTGCCCTTCGACGCCCGTCCGCACACACACACCGGAAAATCGGGCGGACATGTACAGGGATGCTCATTTTTCCGAAAGGCGGATTTCACAATCCGGTCCTCCAGTGAGTGGAACGTGATCACACAGAACCTTCCGCCCGGATTCAAAAGGTCAATCAGTCCATCCAGAGAACTTTTTAATACTTCCAGTTCCCTGTTACACTCGATCCTGACCGCCTGAAAAGTCCGCTTTGAGGGGTGTCCCCCCACGGCTCTCATCTTGGCCGGGATCGCCGCCTTAATAATCTCATTTAACTCTCCCGTAGTTTCCAGAGGCTTGTCCCTTCTGGCCGCCACAATATGTTTTGCTATATTCCTGGCAAATTTTTCTTCTCCGTAATCCCGCAGGATACGGATCAGCTCCGCCTCCGGATATTCATTTATAATTTCCCTTGCGCTTAAAGACTGCCTTCTGTCCATCCTCATGTCGAGGACAGTATCATACCGGTAGGAAAACCCTCTCTCTTCATTGTCCAACTGATAGGAGGATACCCCAAGATCCAGCACAATGCCATCCACCCCATGAATGCCGATCCCTGCAAGCGCTTCCACTGCATTGGCGTAATTATCCCGAATCAGCGTAACCCGCTCTTTATAAGGAGCAAGCCTTTCCTTTGCCGCCGCGATGGCATCCTCATCCTGATCGATACCGATAAGCCTGCCTGTCCCTTTTAGTCCGGAGGCAACTGCAAAGGCATGTCCTCCCCCGCCCAGGGTCCCATCCAGGTATATTCCATCCGGCCTGATATCCAAATTTTCCACGGTTTCCCCGAGGAGCACTGAGGTGTGTTTAAATTCCATGTTATCGTTCCTCACCTTCACGGCTATTGTCGCTTGTTTTTTCCTGGCGGCTATTATATCCCGAGTCCAAGCTCCGCCATGTGCTCCGCGATCTCATCCATGTCGTCAAAGGATGCCGTATCCTCAAACCGTTCTCTGCCCCAGATCTCTATCCTGCTGCCTACGCCCACAAGCACCACATCCTTTGTGATTCCCGCGAACTCCCTCAGCACATTGGGTATCAGGATCCGTCCCTGTTTGTCTACTTCCGCTTCCGTGGCTCCCGCCAGAAAAAACCTTACGAACTGTCTGGCCTCCTTATTGGTGATAGGCAGGGCTCTCAATTTCTCTTCAAAGAGCTTCCACTCTTCGTTATCATACACGAACAGGCAGCCGTCCAGTCCCTTGGTTACCACAAATACATCCCCCAGGATTTCCCTGAATTTTGAGGGAACGATCAGCCTGCCTTTCGCGTCGATTGTGTGATTGTATTCTCCCATGAACATGTGCAATCACCCTGCCCGCATGTAGCACCGTACACTGCGCTTTCTCCGAAAGAAAGTGGTCTGCCACGAAAAGGGATTTGGATTCCACTTTAAACCACTTCACTCCACTTTTCACCACTTTTAACCCAATTCTATCTCATTTAGGGGGATAATGCAAGGAAAATCCAAAGAAATATTTCAACAATGCGCGCTGTAAGATGCACAAAAAAAAGACACATGATCTCTCAACCATGTGTCTCCGTTTCCTTTTCTATGCCGTTTTTTCCTGTATTTACTCTGTTTTAACCGTCGGGGTTGTATTTTTTCCCAGCCGGTACCGGATGAAAATGTCCGCCGCCAGCGCCACGGCAAAAAGGACAACCGCCAAAACCTGCGATACCGCTATTGTCGTGTGGGGGATAAACAGGGTATCGGTGCGGATACCTTCAATCCATGCCCTGCCAAGGCCGTAGCCTCCCAGATACAAAAGCCACTGCTCTCCCTCAAATTTCTTATGCTTCCGATAGCAAAGAAGCAGCACAAGCAGCGCCAGATTCCACAGACTCTCATAGAGGAACGTAGGGTGCACCTGAATGTAATTCGTTCCCTCCGCCATATGGGCCGCGATCGTCTCGGAAATATCTCCCGCCCTGACCATCTGTACGGGAAGCCGCATGGCAAGAAGACTGTCCGTGTACTCCCCGAAAACTTCCCTGTTTGTGAAATTGCCCCACCGGCCGATAACCTGACCGAGCACCAGCCCCGGCACACAGATGTCCGCAAGCTGTAAAAAGCTCTGTTTTTTCTTCCGGCAGTAAATCCACAGGGTAAGAAAGGCCGCAATCACCGCGCCATAAATGGCAAGTCCACCGTTTCTCAGGTTAAACACGCCGAGCAGGTCATCCTTATATCTGTCCCAGGAAAATACCACATAGTAGACCCTCGCCCCTATAATCGAGAAGATGATCGCATAAATGGCAAAATCCCAGATCACATCCGCATCCAGCTTCTCCAGTTTCGCCACATGCGCCGCCAGAAGCACACCCCCCAGCACACCTGTGGCTATGATCACACCATAAAATGCAATCGAAAAACCAAAAACAGAAAACGACTTCGGCACATTCTGCAAATAGATTCCCAGATTGGGAAATGCAATATCCATATTGCCCATGATATCCTGCATACCAAATCTCCCTGTCAGACGCTGCTGATCATTACATCAGACGTTAAACCGGAACAGGATCACATCCCCGTCCTGCACCACATACTCTTTTCCTTCCATACCTACAAGGCCCTTCTCTCTGGCCGCCGCAAGAGAGCCCTGCTCCAGCAGATCTTTGTAGTTGACTACCTCCGCCTTGATAAAGCCCCTCTCGAAATCGGTATGTATCTTCCCGGCTGCCTGAGGCGCCTTGGTTCCCACCTTGATCGTCCAGGCTCTCGTCTCGTCCTCACCTGCTGTCAGGAAGCTCATAAGCCCCAGCAGCTGGTAACTTGCACGGATCAGCTTCTGCAGTCCGGATTCCTTAAGCCCCAGATCCTCCAGGAACATAGCCGTCTCTTCCTCATCCAGCTCCGCGATTTCCTGCTCGATCTGGGCGCAGATCACAAACACCTCGCTGCCGTTTGCCGCCGCAAACTCCCTGACCTTGCTTACGCCTGCATTGTCCACAGCATCATCCGAAAGGTCGTCCTCCGCCACATTTGCCGCAAAAATCACCGGCTTGTAAGTGAGCAGATTATAGGACGTAAGAAGAGCAAGTTCGTCCTCGTCCTCCGTCTCAAACACCCGGGCGAGCTTTCCCTCCTCCAGATGGGCCTTGATCCGCTCCAACAGCGCATATTCTTTGGCCGCCGTCTTATCCATCTTTGCGATCTTGGCCGTCTTGGCCATCCTGCGCTCCAAAATCTCAATATCAGAAAAAATCAACTCTAAATTAATGGTCTCAATATCCCTGATGGGATCAATGGAACCGTCCACATGGACGATATTACTGTCCTCGAAGCATCTCACCACATGGACAATGGCATCCACCTCACGGATGTTACTCAAAAACTGGTTCCCCAGCCCCTCTCCTTTGGAAGCGCCCTTCACGAGCCCGGCAATATCCACAAACTCTATCGTTGCAGGAGTCACCTTTTTAGAGTGGTACATGTCTCCCAGAAGCTTTAAGCGCTCGTCCGGCACCGTCACAATACCGATGTTTGGGTCAATGGTGCAGAAGGGATAGTTTGCGGATTCTGCTCCCGCCTTTGTAAGTGAATTAAAAAGGGTGCTCTTGCCCACATTGGGGAGCCCTACGATTCCGAGTTTCATGATATTCTAATCCTCCGTGTTTCCTATCAATAAATGAGCCTTAACAGCTATGATAGTATAGCATAGTAAGGCTCAAAAGTAAATTGTGGGATTGTGTAATATATTTAATTTCGACCATCAAAAGGAATTTATATCGTTATCACAATTATAAACACCTCTGTGCCGAAGTCTTATCGCAATATATCTCTCTTGACTTCCAGTTATAATGCATTCCTTTAGGAAAACTGAAAAATCCCGGTTGCTCCCCATGGTTTCTTTCCACACTGTAGTAAACATCCAGAATCCCTTTTAGCAGAAATTGAAGGCCAAGATGCTCCTCTTGATCCTGATGAATGTACATCTGATATTCTGCCCGCTCATTACTCCTTTTATCCTTTAACCCCGCGCCTGATTTATGGCACTTATATATTGTCCATTTTGACAAGATTGTTGGCATCAAAAATATTTTCTTCCCTCTGTTCTGTGGTTAGACTTGTGTAAAATAAGTTCAGTGCCAAAAGAATATTAGATTTTCCTGTAAGATGTTCACCTGATACCATTGCTTTCTGCCGGCTTTTTTACGCTTTTTCTTTTGCCATTTCCAAAGGGACAACCGCCAGCGTCTTCCCTAAAGGAGCCAATACCTTCAAAATGGTATCCAACTGCGGACTGGTACTTCCCTTTTCCATTCTTGCAATAACAGGCTGTTTTACCCCGCTTAATTCTTCCAGCTTTTTTTGACTTATCCCCATTTCCTGCCTCGCCTTTATCAGCTCCCCGATAATAGACACCCGCAACTCGCTCTCCGCTATCTCATCCGGCGTAAGAATACTTTCCATAAATTCCAGAACATTCCCACCAACAGCGTCTATTCCACGCTCATTCAGATCGGCCAGATTCTTTTTCGCCTGTTTCACAGCTTGTGAATATTCTTTATTTGTCCTCATGATGTTTCCTCCCTTGATAATCATCTAAATTTCGTTTTGCCCGTTCTATTTCCTTCTGTGGAGTTTTTTGTGTCCGTTTCATAAAAACGTGTAATAGAACAAAACCGCTGCCGTCCCACGCGGCAAATAAGATTCTATCTCTCAATGGCCGCAGTTCCCATATATCCCCATCAATATGTTTTACATACGGCTTCCCTGCCCTCGTACCATACTCACTAAGGGTTTTTACATAATCCATGATTTTATTCAGTTTGATCCGGCTGTCCTTATCCTTCTTCGCAGCCAGCCTTGCAATATATTCTTTTACCGGCTCTTTACCGTTCTTATCTCTATAAAAATGGATCTCGTACAAGCTTATTTTCCTCCTGCTGTAGATAAATTATACCTTGAAGTTATTAAAGAGTCAATAACTTTTAAGTTATTAACTCTTTGTGTTGACACTCCTTCTCCTGAATATTACCGCACCAATTCCGCACCGATTTGACATGGATATATAGAAATCTGCATGAATTTTATGAGACCTCAAATCCCGCAAAGCATCGAAAACACTGGGCTTTTTCAGTGCCCTCTATTTACAAGGGTTTTCGCCTTTCTCTATATTTTTACTACACAATCTGCTACACAATTTTTAAGGCGCTTTCGCTTCTTCCGTTAAAGGTACATTACGATACTTTGACAGATACCGGCTCCAAGTTCTTTACCTTTTAAGTCTTTACCCATAAAATCAGCTCCTTTCTGTTGTATTCCAACAAAAAGAGTCTGATACAAGCTAATCTTATAGCTTACCATCTATCATTTTGGAATATTCAAATTGAATTTTCCGCTGAAATTGAGTTAATAAATATACATTGCAGGTAGCAGGCAAATATTTTATAATCAAGTATATAAATTGGACGTTGGAAGGATACTGGCAATGAAATTAAAGAACATTTTGATTGTTGTCAAAGATATCGAAAAATCTAAGCAATTTTATCACGACTTGTTCGGTCTTGATATGATACTTGATAATGATGGCAATATGATTTTAACAGAAGGTCTTGTACTTCAAGATGAAAAAATTTGGAGAAAGTTTTTGGAAAACGATATTATTCCGAAAAGCAATTCTTGTGAACTGTATTTTGAAGAACAGGATATAGAGGTATTTATTGAAAAATTGGAAAAATTATATCCCTCAATCCAGTATGTAAATCGACTTATGAGGCATAGCTGGGGACAAAAGGTAATCCGTTTTTATGATTTGGACGGTAATTTGATTGAGGTAGGGACACCTATGTAATGCGGTAGCTTCGCCTTCGCCTGCAATCCTGCCATCTGTCCTCTCTCAATCTCTTAAATGCTTTTCTGCGGTATTGGCAAGTCCTCCGGCAGATAAAATATCAGATAATTATCTACAGGCAAAAAACGGACTCCCCGACTATGCCACGGTTCTTCTCCATAAAGTTGATGACGCATAGGCATTTCTCCAAGGGAACAAATCGTTTTTATAATCCGCTGAGTTTGCCCGTTTGCCGTTTCCGGCGCAAGCAGCTCTAATGCTATATATTCATAAATATCATGCAAGTCCTGTCTTGCCTGTGCTGTATATACAATATACCAGCTCATACGCCAAATTCTCTCTTCAATTCAGTGGCGCCGTCTGCAATGGCACCTGCATAGCTGGCTTTTCCCTCTTCCAATTGTCCCCACACCAATTGTTTATTCCTTGCCTCAAAAATCTCCAGAATCGGGATTTGTTTCGGACATCCGGCGGTACAATAATGACACCCTGTGCAGGGGATGGACTTTACGCCGTTAATCACTTCCTGTACTTTTCGGATGGCGGCCTGTTCTTCAGCATTTAGCGGCCGGAACTGTCTCATATAGAAAAGATTGTCTTCCATCCGCGCAGATTTCACTTTCATAGCTGCCCACACTTAATCATCCAGGCCACCTAACATGTGGAGCAGGGTGGATTTGCCGGAGCTTGAGTATATCTATGAGACCTGATGCTTTGCGAAAACTTTGCGGGAGAAAATACTCCCAGCCACAATGAAAGTCAATGCCGCAGGGACAGCCCAGACTGCATACAGAAATATACCGCTCATCTGCCCCACAGACATGAGGGAAACGAACTGCGCATGGTAGGCAGGAAGAAGTACAGCCAACCTGAACAGTGCGCTCGTTTCCGCAGCCGGAAAGAAAAGAGGCAGCCCATATACAGCGGCAGAGACTACGAATGCAATCATCTGATTTTTGCAGGCAGCGGAGAAGATCAGTGTAATGCCAGTCACCCCAAGCGCGCCTGTAACAGCCAATATCGCTTGATATGCCAACAGTGTGCCACATGTGATATTGAACGGGATGCTTCCCTCAATGTAAGTCAGCTGGGCAAACAGAATGCTGCAATCCAGGCCTTCGCTTCCGTAAAATGCAAATGCCATCAGGAGATTCACCGCTAAAACCACAATGGATGTAATCAGAGCGGCAAGAACGCCTGCAATCACCTTTGCCATTGCACATTTCGTCCTGCCGTATCTGGTGGACAGGATGATATTGTCAACTCCGCTGTATTCTCCGCAAAAAACCGGAGCGATCATCATGATGATAAAAAAGGAGAAGATCGTCAATATTTTTACCAGGTTCTGACTTGTACTCAGCCAGCCATCCACATATCCGATTTTAATGGTCTCGTTGCCAAACACATCGGAAACCCGCAGACCATTCCAGTTCCCGTATATGTCAGAAAAGCGGGCAGACACAGCGGACTGTATGGTGTTTCGGTAAATGTATATTGCGTTGAGTCCATTCTCTCCAGATTTAGGGACAATCTCTGAAATCATCTGCTGTACCTTCTCGTCTGTCAAAATCCCGGAATATCTTGCGGCAACCGCCTTATCAATTTCTACGGCAGTCCGGCCGGTTCCCTCATTGCCCGCACCGTCAGAGGCATACTTATTCTGATAGGTCGAAAAGGCAAGGAACGCCGACAGGAGCAGCACCATAGCCAAATCAAGCTGCGTAAGACGTTTGGAAAAGATTTTTCGTAATTCAAGTCGAATCAGCTGTTTCATTGTTCCTCCTCCTTAAAGTAATATAAGAACAAATCCTCCAAATTGGGCTGCACCTTGACTGCGCCGGCCACAGGAGGCTGATCTGCGATCACCCGCAGTACCGTTCTGCCGTTCTCTTCATTTCGCAAATTACTGATATTCAGAGAAACGGTATATTGCTCCGCCCGGCTTGTGGGGACAGAACACTCCCAGACACAGCCGCTGATCCTGGAAGTGATCTCATGGGGCCTGCCGAAGTGAATGATCTCGCCGGCTTTCATCATCATGATCCTCTCTGCAATAAATTCTATGTCAGAAACAATGTGCGTTGATAGAATCACGATCCTGTCCTTTGAAAAGGCACTGATGAGATTGCGGAAACGCACACGCTCTTTCGGATCAAGTCCTGCTGTCGGCTCATCCAGAATCAAAATGTATGGGTCATTCAGCATGGCCTGCGCAATTCCCAGACGCTGTTTCATGCCGCCAGAAAAGGTTTTGATCTTGCATCGGCTTTCCCCGGACAGGCCCACCTCTTCCAGTAATTCGCTGGAAACTTTTTTTGCCTTCCTGTTGTCAAGCCCTTTTAATGCCGCAACGTACAGCAAAAAATCCAAAGCGGTGAAATCGGGATAGTATCCGAAGTGCTGGGGCAGATAGCCCAAAACATCCCGATACCGCTCTCCAAGCTTCCAAATACTCTTGCCATCTAAAACAATTTTTCCAGAGGTAGGGCGTTGGACAGTGCATAAGAGGCGCATGAAGGTCGTCTTTCCTGCGCCGTTCGCACCGAGCAGTCCGTACACGCCATTCGTCAATGTAGCATTCAGACGATTCACGGCTGTTTTTGAGCCATATCGTTTTGTCAGATCGACTGCGCTCAGTTCCATATAAAAACTCCTCCTTTGTCCAGATTTTCAGGAACAAAAATACTCTCTGTGGGGTACATAGAGAGTATAGAAGACAATTTCCAATATTCTATCTACTTTTGAAAAAAACGTGTGTTGAAAAAACATCTTACCCTGGCCCCGGAAGGGGTATTCTCAAGGCGCAGCCAACCGCCATGATGTTCACAGAGCATTTTGCTGGTGTAGAGGCCAATGCCAAAGTGGTCTGCCTTTTCCCTGGTGAAATAAGGATCAACCGCTTTTTCCAGGCTGGTTTTATCAAAACCGGGTCCGTCATCCGATACAGACAGCAACAGCCCCTCCTGTGTTTCTTCCAGACAGAGCTCGATCCGTGAGGCAGCGTACCGTGAGGCATTCGTCATCAAATTACCGTATACCTGGGAGATCAGATCTCCGTCCAATAGCAGGGCCAGAGAGGTTGTCCGGTTCTGTATGGAGAAACATTTTCCTGCCCGTTCACAGATGATCGTCCCGCTTTCATACAAAGAGGCCGCGAGAGCTTTCAGCGGTGTCTGCCGGCAGGTGGGCTGTGTGTCCTCCAGCCGGCGCAGCCGGCTCATGGTGTCCACATAGTGCTCCAACCGGGAGATATGCCGCTGCATGGTGATGGCGGTGGTGCGGGTCTGTTCGTCTCCGCTGGCCTGCAGTATTTCATTGTATCCCTTCAGGACAGTGAGCGGTGTCCGAAGATCATGGGCAAAGGCGGCATTCAGCCGCTTGCGCTCCTCCATCTGCCGCCACATCTCCGAGAAGTTCTGGGCCAGGGCCGCCCGCATGGTCTCAAAGGAGGCGCAGAGCTGCCCCAGCTCATCCCTGCTGTGAGCGGTGACGGTAAAGTCCAGGTCGTTTTGGGAGATTTTTTCCGATGCCAGCCGCAGCTCTGCCAGGGGCCGTTTCAGCTTGTTCTGGTAGAAAAGCAGCGCCGCCCCCAGGATGCAGAGGGCGGACCACACCGGCGCCGTCACCGTGGGCAGGGCCCGGAGGATGTCCACTGTCCGCTGGTCCTCGGGGGACAAGGGGATCGCATCGGCGCCGATGTAGGCCGCCTGCCCCAGCCGCTCCCCTTGCTCGTTGGTGAGGTAGTATTTCTCCATTCCGTCCAGGTAGCCGGCGTGGATCTCCCTAATCCCCATGCCGCACAGGTCATTGGTCATCCCACAGAGGATCAGGGCCAGAAGGGCGGCGGCGGTGATATAGACCACCAAGGTCTTCCGAAGGGAGAGATCGCGCCACCGACGTTTTAACGGCTCCATTTATAGCCACACCCCCAAACTGTTTCAATATAAGGCTGGTCTGTATAAGCGGCGATTTTTGTCCTGATTCTGCGGATATGCTCCGCCACCACGCTACTGTCCCCCTCGCTGTCATAGCCCCAGACCTTCTCGTAAATTCGTTCCTTGTCAAGCACCTGCCCTGGATTTTGGGACAGCAACTCCACAATGTCAAATTCCTTTTTCGTCACGGAAATTTCCTCTTTCCCATAGAACAATTGACGCTGCGTATAATCTATGGCAAGGTCTCCGGCAAACTTTAACCGGGTATCCGCCTTGTGCCGCGCCTCCCGCCGCAGGTGGGCGCAGACTCTCGCCTCCAGCTCCATCAATGAAAATGGTTTCAGGATATAATCATCTCCGCCCACAGAAAAGCCCTTCACCTTGTCAGCATCTTCAATCCGGGCTGTTAGGAAGAGGATAGGGCAGAAGACACGATCCCGGATCAGTTCACAGACTTCCAAGCCGTCCATATCCGGCATATTGATGTCCATCAGGATAATGTCCGGGGCCTGCTCTATTTTATTGAGAGCTTCCGCTCCGCTGTGGGCAGTTAGAACCTGATAGCCCTTTCCAGAAAAGAAGCTGGCAAGCATGGTGACGATGTCCGGTTCATCGTCCACGAGCAATAGTTTATAGTCCATTACGTCACCTCCTACGGGCTAATTTAATGGGAAAGGTTCATCTTTTTATCCGCCAATACATTCCTGTACACTTATAACTCGTTGATGGTCTCCGTCACCGCCATATTCCGCATCCGTTTGGCCGGGGCATAGATGGCGGCAAGGGTTGCCACAATCACAAACAGGACAACGATCAGCACCCGGGTGGCTGGCGGTGTCCACATGATACAGGACGATGGTAAAACTGCCTATTCATTATTGAGAGAAAATGAAGCGCTGGTAAGCTCAATATTGACCTTCGCTGTACCGCTGCCGCTTGTGTAGCTGTATTCCGAACTGCCATTCCCGCACGGGGGCCAGGTGTCGGGAACGGTAACTGAGCAGGCAGTAAACTTCGCGCTGACGGTAAAATCCGAATTCCCGTTCAGGATCACCGCGCCGGAAGCCGAAATTCCTGTATAGTTCAGCATCCTGTCATAGTCAGACGGAAGATCTATCATGACGGAACCTGCGTTGTTTGTTACATCAATATCGGTATTGAGGCCAGACAGCTTCAGCCCGCCCTTTTCCGAAACGCCTGTGATCAGGTCATAGGTTTGAGCGGGAATGTAGACCATCACACGGTCCTCCCACCCGAATGCGGCGTCCGGCTTCCCTGTCACCGTAATTTCAAAGGCGTCATCGCTTGTAACCGTGGTCACAGTACAATTATTTTCATCATAGTCGCAGCGGTATTGTCCGTCACCGGCCGTCTGAACCTCCACAGTTGCGTTTTCAGCCGTGATTTTCAAATTGCTCCCGGTGGACAAACCGCTGTCCGCTTCAACAGCAGTGTCCGCAGGTTTACCCACCGTGTCATTTTTGGGGATAGCTGTTGATGCGCTTACCCATGCCAAACAACAGCACAGCATGGTTATTACTTGTTTTAATGTTATCAGTTTCATTACCTACCTTTCGATCCGGTCAAAAGGGAATCTCCACAACCTCCGTTAAATGCGGCTCGCTTTTCCAGAATACCATATAAAACTGCTTACCCTCCCAATAGGTTCGGTAGAGTCCTTCTGAGCTGTAACCGTTGCAGGGCAGCTCTGCCATCCACTTTGATACAAGCACCTCACCTGAGGAACGGCGCACCAGCTCCACCTTCACGGCATCCCCGATCCCATAACCCATACAGCGGTACACCATCGCTTTGTATTTTTTGTCCCGACTGACCTTTGAGAATTTTTCCAACAGTATTTCCTTTTGAAAGCCACAATCCCGCAGATGGGCCAGGATATCTTCCCGCCTCGCTTGATGATCCGGCACATCTCTTTTTTCAGCGTGTCAAATTCCGGACGGACGTATTCGTCTCCCTCCACCTGACGGTAAATCTCCCGTTCCAGCCGGTAATGAGGGATCTTTCGGTTCATATAGTAAGGTTTTTCCAATTCATCCAAAATGACCGGAGCAAGACTTCCAATCTTGTTTTCTATGACGATGATTTGTTCTCCCGCGTTTGTCATGAGTTCGTTTGTGCACATAAAATCATCCGTGACCCCCTCATAGATGGACAGGATCTTCACATGCAGGCCGACTCCGAACGTGAGAAAGACATCGCAGGGTACATCAACCACTGTAAAGAACAGATCAAAGGAGATGTCTCCCTGACCGCTTCGGTTATCGCTGCATCGGATGTAGTATGCCAGCTCAGGTGAGAAGCGTTTCATGTAATAGATACACCCGCTCCCCAGTTCCGTCATCTTGTGTCCGTTTGCCTTCAACACAGTACCAATCGTCCGTTTGATATCGTCCCTGAACATGACAGTTCCTCCTAAAGGCGAGGCGGTACTCCCTCAATTCGCTGCTGCCTATTTCTCCGGCTCATACATCTGGCGCACCCTTTGATCCAGCGCTCTGACCCACTTCGTAAACGCTGCCCCTGTCAGCTTGCAGTCGAAAAACAACGCAGCAGCCCTGCCGCCGTCCAGCCAGGAGAGCAGGCATCCGGTATCCCCCTGCCCCAAGACCTGAAAGGGGAACTGGCTTCGGGTACTGTCACACAGGGTATCCGTATCGGAAAACAGCACCAGCTGCTGAAATAAATCCCAGCTTTCCAGGCTGCCCAGTTTTTCTATGTGGACGGCCCCTGTCTCCCGGTCAGCCTCCGCAAAAACTGCAATGCCGTTTTCCCGCATAAATTCAAGAATGTTTTGCCCCATCCGCATTCCCTCCATAGTGTTTATTTTGGTATTGTAATGATATACTCCTCGTCAAATTCATCATCTTTATCATCGTAGGTCATTCGGAATTCGTCCTCCGCCAGCCATTCCACACCGAAAGAAACTGTTTCCATAAAGCCTCCTCCCGGATAGGTCCAGATCTTCCGCTTCCCGCACCATGTCTTTTGATAGACATACGGACGACATACATGGTCATACTCAATGATAATGGTGTTTGTCCCCCGGGGCGAGGTATAAATCTCCCGGCTTGCGACAAATAAGGCATCACAGCACCCCCGAAAGAGGCAGATCACCAAAAAGAGCGCCGCAAAACCGACGATATATTTAAACCACTTACTCATCATCATCTTCCCGACCGTCCTTTCCCGCGCCGTATAGGAATAAACCAGCCTATGATGTATTCTTCACCGTTTTTGTCCATGAAAACAGGCTTTCCCGGATAACCGCCATTATACATCAGATAGTGTTCCCGCACTTCCGCAGGGATTTTTACATGAAATTTCTGCTCAATGTGGTCTAAATCTTCCTTCTTTGCCTTCCCTTGGGCGCACAAAATCTGATTATGATAAATGGTTTGTCATCTCTTTTCAGGTCATTATTCATTAACATAATGTAACATATAAATTCCAATTTTTTATCTACTTTTGTCCGACCTGTTCATTTTCTGGAAATAGATACTTACGACAGACAAAATCTGCCGTGAGTATCGCACCCACCGCAGCCGCAAAGCGGCATATCCCTGCCTGCCGCTGCCATACTGCCGTCCGCCAGATCCATAATTCCCTCAAAGGTGGCACTGGACGGGCTGACAATACAATTAAAGCCAGCATAGTCACTGCTCCCACAGTGGAAAGCCGGAAGCCACTCCCTTACCAGAGGGGAAGACTGTATTCTTTCATTCTTTTCTATAAAGATTTATTTCTTTTGTATTATTGATACTTATGACCGGTTTCCCTGAATCTGATTCAAGTATGTTCTCTTTAAGCATGCTCTGCGGATCGTTTATTGTACCACCTTGAATGACGTTCAACTCCATTCTTACATTATTAGATAATTTATCCAAATAAACCGAAACACCTCTAAATGCATCTGCTTCCGAACCATCCAGCGTGATATTGTGTTCTAAATGATCAGCCTCTAAATCAAGATATACAAATGATTTGTTTGCATGAACCAGCACATCTGCGTTTATAGTGTATAAAGATATATGGCTGAAATCGCCTGTCACTTCAATTTTTTCAAATTCTTTTTGAGGTATGGCAATAACGGGAGAGCCTAGAACATCATTATCGTCTTCCGCATTTTCCATCAAAATGTTGATGTCAACCGTATCACCATTCTCCTCACATCGGACTTCATATGTATGACCGGTGTTCAGATCCCCATTATAAAATTCAAAATAATCATTTTCACTCTGCCTGATAATAACAGAGCGGGCATTGCCGCTGATATTAACATGGTGAATATTTTCAGCCGCAATATCATAATTTGTTCTTTCTTTTCTATCCAAAGTAACGCCGGACGAAACACCCGCCTGGGCAGTACATCCGCTGTTTGCAAAAATCATTATTGCCGCAGCAAACAATAATATCATTCTATTCTTCATAACATGACCTCTCCTTTCTCAATTCCGTTGATACCCATGCCCACAGGCTCCTGCACGGTTACTGACATTCCACTGAAATCAGCCCCGACATATACAGGCATGGAAACCTCTTTCGGCAATAGTCTCAGATGAAATATCCACAGCCGCGGTAAAATAGAAATAGTGACTTAATTAACCATATTAAGTTTGTTATCAACAAGCCATTGAATATCATCCTCAAATATGGTTTTATACCTAACTGCAATTTCCATGTCCGACGGATCGATGCCATTCGTCGTATATGCAAAAGAAATTTTATACTGCCACTCTCCCGGATATACCTCTAATTCAGTATTTATGTCAACCGCATTTTCTATGTCTGTTCCTTCCTTATAAAAAGAATAGGCGACTTTACCTGACGGGTCATACACCTCAAAACTTACAAAGGAATCAGGCATCCAGCTATCACGACCAGTTCCATCTATAAGATTTTTTAGTGTGATTGAAATATCGATACTATTGTCATGATTCACATAAAAGCGGGTTCCCCGCCCGTCTATTACCGTTGGCATGGCCTGTTCTGAAAAGGAAACACCTGTATTCACGATATAGCCATTTTGAATATCCTCTTTCGTTTGCTCGTAAGATCTGTAATAATCATACCTCTGACCTGACAGCGGAGAATCATCCGCAATCTCAGCAGATGCTTCATCCGCATCAGATGCAAACCCCCACACAAATGGAGCAATCAGCTTTGCGGTTACAGATGTTTTTTCAGCCGGTGTCTGATCTGTACTTAACCGCACATACCAGGTGCCGGGATACACAACATCTGTCACCATAATCATATCCTTTCCATAAAGGTACTCCTGACTTCCTGCTATAAATCCATCTTGATTAAATGTATATGTTCTTACCACTTCACCATTTGGATCAATCACTTCAAGCGTTCTGTGGCTGTCCCCGTCGGCAGCCGCATTTAACTGAATTTTAGCATCGTCTTCTGTAATGTGAATTGCAACTTCTTTGGTTGTTGTCTCTTCCCCTTGTCGAAAGCCGATGAGTTCAACCGAATGTGTACGTAAAGAAACGGTATTCGCCCCGGCATCAAGATATGCCCCATTATGTGTATTAGCTGCATACGCTCCCAGAAAGCTAAAACTACAGACAAGCATAACCGTAAGAAACAGGGATGTAAAAACTGCCCATTGGGGTATTTTCTTAAAATTCTTAATTGCATCCAGCCTTTCTTTCAATAATTCCTTGCTTTCGTTCAATGTCAGGGAAACAAGAGAATCCTTATAGCTTCCACCGATCCCTATGGCATTTAGTAAGGTATCTCCATAGGCACGCCGCCCCTGTGTGTCAAGTTCCCATATGACAGCCTCATCACAGGAAAGCTCACATAACCTGCCTATTTCCCGGCTCATCAGGCAAACAAACGGATTAAACCAATGTATACAGACAGTAAACTGTACCAGCCATTTATAAAACATATCCCGCCGCTTGAAGTGCATCAATTCATGCCGGATGGTATAGTCAAAATCTGCAGGCGGCAGGTCAGCAGCAGGAAGCATAATGCAGGGGCGGAAAAACCCAATCAACAACGGTGAGGAAATCAGATTATTCGCGCATAGCTCTACCGTGGTTTTTATCCGGTTTTGCTCCACCAGTTTTCCAAACCGTTCCAACAAATCAATATCCGCCACTTCCACACAACCAGCCCGAATATATTTAACAAAGTCCTGATAAATCGTGATTTTCCGAACAAACAGAATGAGCGCTGCTGCCAGCCAGCCGATCCAAAGGCTTTGCCATACCGTTGATACGCTGCTTCTAACAGGACTATTGACCGATTCCGCCGGATCTGTTTGTTCACTATACAGATTATTTTTCCCATCTGTCACTTCGTCTGTTTGAGATTTATCAACTATGCTGCCCTGCTGCGTATAAGTGGAAACTCCCTCTGCCTGTTCCGCTGCCTGGTCAATCCCTTGAAAAAGGGCTGCCATCAGGTTTGTTTCCGGCGCAAATGGAAACAACAGCCGGGCAACCACCACGAGCCAGATATAATACTGCCATCGTTTGCTCAACCGCCCTTTGAGCAAAGAAAGGAGCAGGAAAAGCAAAAGAATCAGCAGAGTCCCGGAAAGGGAAAGCGATAAAACAACTTTTAGTGTTTCCCTCATTTATCACCTTCACCGCCCTTCCAATATCTTCTCAAATCCTCGTAATCATCAGGGGAAAGCAAGTCTTTTTGAATAAGCGTGGAAACAAGACCTTTCGCATTGCCTTCATAGAGTTTATCCAGCAGGGTTTTTGTCTGCTCCTCCTGATAGTCCGTTTCTAAAACAACCGCAATATACCGATTGCGAAAACCTGTTTTACTTGCTTTCAAAAAGCCCTTATTAGTCAGACGCGAGAGCAACGTTATAATTGTGTTTTTCGTCCACGGAGTCCCTTTATCCTCTAACGCCTTGACAATTTCCGCATATAAAGCTGTGCCGCCGTTAGCCCAAATAATTTTCATAAGTTCCAATTCATAATCTGATATTTGCTGCATTTTTACCTCCATTCCGAAGCATTCTATGCCGAGGAACGCGGGCAGAATATCAGATTCTGCTCTGCGCTCAAGAGAATTTGTGATGCTTCTGCACAAATTTCTGGTTGAATAAATTGCTCATCAGAGAATTTATTCAACCTTCCTCCTCCAGTGGATTACACTTTGTACTCTACTAGAGGATAACATTTTGTACACCAAATGTCAATCGTGACATGAGTGCAGAGCAGGCATCCTCAAAAATAGCTGTTTTCTGGTCAGAACACAAACTATAATCCGTTAGTTCGACTTCCATACAGGCATATTCGTAATATATGACTCATTAACGGCAGGCACATAATATGCCCCATAATGCTTTATCCCGTTATCTTTTTCCATGTCGGGCAATTCAATATAGAATCGATAATATGGCATATAGTATTCCTCATAGTTACTTGTCCGATATATAAGTTCACTTTTCGCAATATACTTTTTTCCGGGCATTTCATAAGGGACAGTGGTGACATAGTTTCCGTTCAGCAAAAGTTCCTCTGCTTTCCCTGCGGAAATACTGGGATAATCTGCAACTTTTTCAGACAGATCCGGCTGATAAATTCTTGCCATATACAAGTCACCGTTGTCATCGCAATAAAACGCTGCCCGGTTGAAATTATAATTGAGAATTTGCTCTGTCATATTGTCAGCCGCATTATAAAATTCAATGTGATAGCCCTGCTGCAAATAAATATTATAATCGCCGCCAGCAATGCTGATTTGGGGACGATCCATTCCCAATAAGTCTTTATATGCTTCTTTCAAATATTCGGCAACGGAAACTATATCGTCATAGGACGAATAGTGAGAAAACTCATATCCGTCTGGAAGTGTGACTGCCGGGTCAAAGGTAATAGTTGCGGTCAGAGCAGTATCAACTTCAATTTTTATACCATTTTCTCTGACAATAACCTCTGTCGGATTGAAATAACCGTCAGGAACATCCCCATCGGTCTTTTCCAATACAGCAGCCTGGTCTTCAGCACTCATGGAATTATCTGAAATAGTAAGATTGTCCGTATCCATGCCAAAACGGTCTGCAATTTCAAGCAAAACGTCTTTCATTACTTCAAAGTCTGCACCATGCACAATCAAATTTTCATCATACGATAGTGGGTTTTGATAAACGGGTAAGGCGGATATTTCCGTGTCTTCATTCCAAGGATTTGCATTGACCAATTCAGATATTTCATAGACCATATACCCCTCAAACCCCGTTGCTGCATTTGTGCTCTCTGAAACAGAAAGCATGGGAAGTGTGGGCAGTTCTTCTGGAGAATTGCTGTCTGGAATTAACTGCGTATCTTCAATTTCTTCCGGGGAATTGCTGTTTGGAATTAACCGTATACCAGCAAATACGGCCAAAGCAAGGCAAACTGCCGCAGACCCCCATTTTAGCCAAACATGCTTTTTCTTTACTTTCGTATCGTTGCCTGCGCCAAAAATAACATTATCATCGATTTTTCCAATCGCATTAAGAAGTTTTTCGTTTTTCATAGAGTGATGCTCTCCTCTCCAAGGCGTGTTTCCACAATGCCGATTACGCCAAAATCCCATTTATTCATTTGATCTTTATCAAAATCAAAAAGAAAAGCCCTGCATTACACAGAACCTTTCTGACCTCTGATTAACTACTAACTGTTGTTCTTTTTCTACACAGAAAGCCTTTTGTGCCTTTCTCTTTTCATCTCTTTCAGTTCCCGATACAGAATTTTATAATTCTCATACCGCACAGGGCTGATATTTCCCGCCTCCACAGCCTCTTTCACCCCACAGGACGGCTCGCTCAAATGCGCACAGCCCCGGAATTTGCAAACAGGCTCATACGCCCGAAACTCCGGGTAATATCCCCCCAGCTCTTCCTTGGTAATGTCAGGGATGTCCAGAGAAGTAAAACCGGGCGTATCAACGATGTAAGTTTCCCCGCCCAGCGCAATGATCTGCGAATGTCTGGTGGTGTGCCGTCCCCTCTCGATCTTTTCGCTGATCTCTCCCGTCTCCATGTGTGTATCCGGCGAGAGCTGATTGATCAGAGACGACTTTCCGACGCCGCTGGGACCTGCCAGCGTGGTCGTCTTCCCCGCAAGGATCGCCCTCACCTGATCTACACCCCGGTTCTCCAGCGCGCTTATAAATAACACCTGATACCCACAGGTCTCGTAGGCCCTCTGCAGGGCTTCCTTCTCCTGCGCGGAAGCGATGTCCTCCTTGTTAAAGCAGATAACCGTGGGAAGTTCCTGTTGTTCCATGCGGATCAAAAACCGGTCCAGCAGATTAAAATTCGGATTG
Organism: uncultured Lachnospiraceae bacterium; assembly: GCA_947037115.1. GTDB lineage: Bacteria > Bacillota > Clostridia > Lachnospirales > Lachnospiraceae > UBA3282. The sequence goes on along the minus strand of CAMQTN010000007.1, from coordinate 35,109 downwards.
GGCTTCACGATGGCAAAGAGAACCAGCGCCTGATCCACATTGGCCACAGCCGGGCGCACCAGCGCGCTTTTCCTCGGTAAGATCTGACGGATATTGCCAAGTCTGCCTGTCTCATCCAGCACATCCAGCTCTACATCATCCCCTACTAACGGCCTGACGCCCTCTTTTCTGAATATTCCCTTTGCCTTACACTCATAGACGCCGTGCCCTTCCACATGCACATAGTAGAAACCGGCGATCCCTTTCATGATTTTTCCCTGCATACATTCCAACCAGCCCGATGCCGTCTCTTCCTCCAGGCTTTAAAAGCTCTTCTCACTTTATTCTTCTGTGAAATTAACCTGTCTCTCCACTACCTTATCCACCATTCCGCCGCCCTCGGTGGTCTGCTCCCCGGTCTCCGGATTCGTGACTGTCGTCGGCTCCGTCTGCACCGTAAAGGTGAAGCGGATGACCCCCGAAGGGGATTTGATCCCCGTATAGTTTGTCGCCACCGGAAAAGTGGTGGTCCTTGTGCTCAGAATCACCGTTCCGTCGTGAGCGGTCAGTTCTACCGCCACCTCCATGCCATTCCTGTATTCCGGAGCCTCAGTCGGCGCCGTAATTCCTTCGGAATAACGGTACGTCTTCTGCGAAGGGCCTGCACTGACACGCAGATCCACCGCTGTTCCTTTATCTACGTAGGAGCCTTCTGAATAACTCTGGTAGCACACCAGATCTGCCTCTGTCTCTTCATTCTCGACCTGGGTTACCGTTCCCACGGTAAGGCCGCTCTCCGTCAGTATGGCCGTAGCGTCCATTTCCGTCATGTCCATCACTTTCGGCACTCTGACTTTGTTATCCTCCGCTCCCAGACTCACACGGATGGTAATGTTGGAACCGGCAGCGGCCTTTGTATCTGCCTCCGGCGACTGAGAAATCACAAGGCCTTTCTCCACAGTCGCGTCAGGATTCCCCACCGCAGTTACGACGAATCCCTCTTTCGTCAGAACAGACTCCGCCTCTGTCTGCGATTTTCCTGTCACATCAGGAACCTGCACTCCCTCCACGGCTTCCGCCACCGTGAGGACAATATTGGTTCCCTTGTCTATCATCAGTCCGTCCTGAACACTCGCACGAAGTACCGTTCCCGCGTCGTAGGATCTGCTCTCTTCATACTTGATCTCTGGCGAAAGGCCAAGATCCAGAAGGGCTTTCTTTGCCTCATCCACATGCATGCCGACCACGCGGATCATCTCCACCTGTTCTGTCTCCTGCTCCTGGCTCTCCTCGCCGGTCGCTCCAAAGTTGAAGATTCCCATGGTCCTTCCCACCAGAAAGATGAGGATACAGCCGATCAGGAGAGCAGCCACCACCGCCAGTATGGTAGTAATCTTCTCCATCTTGGGATCATAATCTTCATCGTCATCATCCCAATCCTCGTCATCGTCATCCTCATAATAGTGATCGTTATTTCTCTCTCTGTCCCTGTCGCGGACATCCTTTTTCAGGCGCATCGCCTCGTCCAGGGAATCCCGGCTCTCCGACTGGCGCTTAATCTGCACCATGTCCCTGTCCGTAATCATGCGGGTGGACGCCTCCTCATCGGGGTCAGCCACCTTGACAAAATCCTCGTCCGGACTGATCAGCGACTGTTTCAGATCCGCAATCAGCTCAGCCATGGACTGATATCTTCTGTCCGGACTTTTCTGACAGCACTTTAATACGATCTGCTCCACACAGATCGGAATCTCTCCCACATACTCTCTGGGTGACGGAAATTCTTCCTGAATATGCTTGATCGCAATGGCAACCGTGGTCTCCCCGTTAAAGGGCACTCTGCCTGTGAGCATCTCGAACATGGTCACACCGAGAGAATAAATATCGCTCTTCTCGTCGCTGTATCCGCCTCTTGCCTGCTCCGGCGAAGTGTAATGCACGCTCCCCATGACATTGGAAGTAATGGTGTTACTGGTGGCCGCCTTGGCGATCCCAAAATCCGTCACCTTCACCTTGCCTTCCTTGGAAATAATAATGTTCTGCGGTTTGATATCCCTGTGGATAATATGATTGTTATGGGCTGCCTCTATACCCATGGAAACCTGGATTGCAATACTCACAGCCTCCTTGACGGAAAGCCTCGCCTTCTTTTCGATATACTTCTTGAGGGTGATCCCCTCCACAAGCTCCATGACGATGTAATGATTCTCGTTTTCCTCTCCTACATCATAGACATTGACAATATTGGGGTGCATGAGGCCCGCTGCCGCCTGCGCCTCTATCCGGAACTTGGACACAAAGTTGGCATTTTCACTGAATTCCTGCTTTAAAACCTTTACCGCCACAAAACGGTTCAGTTTATGGTCTTTCGCCTTATATACATCTGACATGCCGCCAGTACCGATCTTTTCCAGGATCTCGTACCGATCCACTATCATCATACCTATCTTAATCATGTTCTACCTCGTCTGCTAACGTTTCGATAACGATCACCGATATATTGTCCCTGCCACCGTTCCTGTTGGCCGTCTGTACCAGTTCTTCTACCCTGTCCTTGAGACTCCTGCCATTTTTCAGAATCTGGCATATCGTCTCATCGTCCACCATGTTAGTCAAACCATCCGAACAAAGTAACACCATATCCCCTGTCTGTAATTCCAGATTAAAGAAATCAACCTCCACATCATCCCTGGCGCCCACCGCCCGGGTGATGATATTCTTATCCGGGTGGTTTCTGGCCTCCTCCCGGCCGATACCGCCCATCCTGACCATCTCTTCCACAAGGGAATGATCCTCCGTTATCTGCGTAATCCCGTCGCCTATCACATAGAGCCGGCTGTCTCCCACGTTAGCCACTTCCAGAAACCGGCCGATGCAGGTAGCCGCAACAAGCGTCGTACCCATACCGTTCAGGGCAAAGTCCTGGCTGGCCCGTTCCCGCAGAACTGTATTCGCTCTGGAAATCGCGTGGTTCAGTATCTTCACGGGATTCTTCTCCAGTGAGGCCTCCACTTCCTTCATCACCGTTTCCACTGCAAGATCAGAAGCATAGTCCCCCGCCTTGTGGCCGCCCATACCGTCCGCCACAATAAAAAGATTGGGCAGATTCCCGATGGAATTTTCGGTGATATAAATATAATCCTGATTTAATTGTCTTCTTCGCCCGATATCTGTCAGCGCATAAGACCTGAGCACGGCTCATTCCTCCATTTTGTATATTTTACCAATTACCAATGTTAGCATATTACCTTTAAAAGAGCAAGCAAATTAAATATTCAGCCCTCATTCATTTCTGCTAAAAACCGCCGTCTGAGCTGGCCGCAGGCACCGTCGATATCTCTGCCCATCTCCCGGCGGACCGTCGCGTTTATCCCTCTTTTTTGAAGGAATGCCGCAAAAGCTTCCACCGAGCGCTTTTCTGACTGTACATACGCTCTCTCCCTGACAGGGTTTACCGGTATCAGATTCACATGACAGTTTAATCCCCTGATCAGAGAGGCCAGCGTCTGCGCATCAGTCTGCCCATCATTTACATCCCGCACCAGACTGTACTCAAAGGTAATCCGTCTTCCGGTCTGTTCAAAATAATAAGCGCAGCACTCCATCAGCTCCGCAAGCGTGTACTGATTTGCGATGGGCATGAGCTCCCTGCGTTTTTCATCCGTAGCCGCATGGAGGGAAAGCGCCAGCGTAATCTGCAGCCTTTCCTCCGCCAGCTTTCTCATCACAGGCACAATGCCGCAGGTGGATACCGTTATGTTCCTCTGGCTTACATGAAGGCCGTTTTCATCCGTGAGCAACGTGATAAAGCGCAAAAGATTCTCGTAATTGTCCAGAGGTTCCCCGCTTCCCATCACCACCACATTCGACACCCGCTCCCCCGTCTCCAGCGTAATCGCGTAGATCTGGTCAAGCATCTCCGCCGGCGTCAGATTCCGCACCAGCCCGTCCAGCGTGGAGGCGCAGAAACGGCATCCCATCCGGCATCCAACCTGAGAAGAGATACAGACCGAGTTGCCATGCTTATAGCGCATCCACACACTCTCCACCACATTGCCGTCAGCCAGCGCAAACAGGAACTTCTTCGTACCGTCAAGGCCGGACTCCTGCACCGCCACAGTTCTCAGCGCCGTATAGCTATAGTTTTCCCCACATTTTGCTTTCATAGCCGCAGGAATATTACTCATTTCCCCGTATCCCCGCGAAAGTTTCCTGTGCATCCACTCATACATCTGCACCGCGCGGAAAGGCTTCTCTCCAAGCTGTTCCATCTCTTCTTTCAGCTCTGCGAGCGTAAAGGATTTTATCTCTCTTTTCTCCATCAGGAACCCGTTTTCTCCCCTCAGTCTATGCGGGACTCTCCTTTTTCCGAAATTTCGCAAAAAAGAACCCGTCCGTCTCGTGAATCCCCGGCAAAAGCTGAACCATTCCCTGTTCTGCCTCCTCTTTGAGCGGTTCCGGTAATTCTTCCGCCATACTTACCTTTTCCAGACCGAAGGTTTCACAGATCCAGCCAGCCATCTCTTCATTCTCCCCGGGATTCATGGTGCAGGTACTGTACATCAGAATTCCGCCCGGTTTGATATAGTCTATCACATTTGTTATGATTTCTCTCTGTAAGTTTACAATCTCTGTCAGCGACTGCGCCGTCACCCGGTATTTGATATCCTGCTTGTGGCCGATTACACCAAGCCCGGAACAGGGCACATCAGCCAGAAGGATATCCGCCTGTCCCACAAGGGATTCCTCCCTCACCCTCGCATCCTGCACTCTGACAGTCACATTTTTTAGGCCAAGGCGCGCGCGGTTTTCCTCAATCTTTGCTGTTTTATAGCTGCTCACGTCACAGGCGATGACCTGTCCCGTTCCCTGTAGTTTTTCCGCCGCATGGAGGGCCTTTCCCCCGGGCGCGGCACAAACATCAAGCACTGTGTCACCGGGACAGATCCCCGCCGCTTCCACCACCAGCATGGAGCTTACGTCCTGCACCGCAAAACTTCCCTCATTATACCCGGCAAGACTGCGAATACCCGCCACTTTCCATAACTTCACGGCATAGGACAGATACGGGTGTCCCTCCACCTCTGCTCCTTCCCCTTCCCAGGCCGCCAGAAGGGCCTCCCGCTCCTTACCGGCAAGCCGCTCATGTAAACGGACGCTGACCGCCTCTCTCTCCAGAAAAGCGTGCAGAATCTTTTCGCAGGACTCCTGCCCATAGGCGTTCGTAAAATGCTCAACCAGCCAGACCGGCATGGAATAGCGCACGGAAAGACAGGCTGTCAGATCCTTCTCCCTGTCAGGAAAGGAAAGATTGTCCTTTCCTCTGGCAATGTTTCTGAGGACACCGTTCACATATCCCTGTAACTGCTGAAACCGCCGCTTTTTCGCCAGCTTCACCGCCTCGTTGCAGACCGCCGCGGAGGGAACATGCTCCATAAAAAGGAGCTGGTAAACGCTCATGCGCAGAAGTTCCCTGATCAGAGGCTTCATTTTCGTAACAGGTGTTTTTGAATACTGGTCCAGCACATAGTCAATCTGTATCCTCCGCTCAATCGTCCCCTCGCAGACCCTCTTGATAAAGGCCTTCTCCCTGCCCTCCAGATAGTCGTATTTATCAAGCGCCGACGCAATCAGGACATTACTGTATTCATTTTGTCCGGAAAGTTCCAGCAAAATATCCAGAACCACCTCTCGCACATTGATTCCCGCCATGTTTCCCTCTCCCGTCTGCTTTGTACTAAATTATTTCACACTAGTCCCGTCTTCGGTTGCCGCCGAACAGAAGCACCAGTCGGAGGAGCTGTAAAATTGCCGACGCTGCCGCTGCCACATAGGTCAGGGCCGCGGCCTGCAGCACCTTCCTGCAGCCGTTCGTCTCCTCCCTGTCGAGCATGCCGTAATCTCCCAGCATGGCAAGCGCCCTGCCAGAGGCGTTAAACTCCACGGGAAGGGTCACCACCTGAAACAACACCGCAAACGCAAACACCCAGATCCCGATATGGATCAATGTCTGGTTCATTCCCAGAATCGCGCCCAGAATAATCAGCGGAATGCCCGCCTTGGAGCCGATATTTGCCACAGGTACAAGCGCAGAGCGGAACTTCAAAGGTGCATAGCCCTTATCGTGCTGTACCGCATGTCCGCACTCATGGGCTGCCACACCGATGGCCGCAACGGAAGGGGAAGCGTACACCGAATCCGAGAGCCGCAGCACCTTGTTTGCCGGGTCATAGTGATCTGTCAGGTTTCCTGCCACATGCTCAATACGGACATCGTAGATGCCCGACAACTGTAAAATCCGCTGCGCCGCCTGCGCGCCTGTCATCCCCGTCCGGCTTACTATTCTGGAATACTTTCTGTAGGTTGATTTCACTCTCGTCTGTGCCCAGATGCACAGAACGGCTCCGATCAAAACCAGCAAATAAGTCGGGTCAAAATAATATCCATAACCATAATATCCCATATCTTTTCCTCCAAAGATTTTTGCGGAGAATCCCTTTCCTTTCAGGCACTCTCCGGTTTTAGGCCTGGAACTTCAAAGCGAAGCGTCCTCTGCCGCATGGTGCTAAAAGCTCTTCTCGGACGATTCAAACGCATCGCCTGCTTTCACCGGATATCCCAGCAGGAAATCTTTCACCGCCATCCTTTTCTTCCCCTCCGGCTGCACCGTCTTCACCTTAAGCGCACCGCTGCCGGTCTGTACATAAAAGGCGTCCTTTTCCACCAGCACCACAGTACCAGGCTGCGCTCCCTGTATTCCCCCTGTAAAAGAGGCCGCATCCACAGGCTCCTCCTCCCATATTTTCAGAGTTTTTCCGCGAAAGACCGTGGACGCGCCGGGCCATGAAATCACCCCCCTGATCAGACAGTCCAGCTTCCCCGCCTCCAGGCTCCAGTCAATCTTCCCCATGGCCTTTGTCAGCATCTTTGCGTAGGAGGAATCCTCGTCCCGCTGTTTTTCGGGCATTACCTCCCCCGCCTCTATTTTGGGAATCGCTTCCACAATCAGCTCCGCGCCCGCAGCCGCCAATTTATCATGAAGCGTATCCGCCGTCTCGCCGGGGGCAATCTCCACCTCTGTCCGAAAGAGCATGTCTCCGGTATCCAGCCCCTTCTCCATCTGCATAATAGTAACACCTGTTATTCTTTCTCCGTTGATGATAGACCACTGGATTGGCCCCGCTCCTCGGTATTTTGGCAGAAGAGAGGCATGAATATTCACACAGCCGTACTTTGGCATGGTGAGAATCTCCTCCGGGAGAATCTGCCCGAAAGCCGCCACCACAAAAAGATCCGCCTCGTAGCCCCGCAGGCGTTCCACCGCCTCCGGCTCCCTGATTTTCATCGGCTGGAAGACAGGGATCCCGTTAGAGAGTGCACATATCTTCACAGGCGTCATCTGCATCTCCTTGCCCCGCCCCTTTGGCTTATCCGGCTGGGTCACAACCGCCGTCACCTGATGGCCGGCCTCCACGATGGCTTCAAGTGCACCCACCGCAAAATCCGGCGTTCCCATAAATACAATCTTCATCCGTCACGCTTCCTCCTCTTCCAGATCCTCCGTGTTCATTAAAGGGCCTTCCACCTTCTCCACATAGAGATGCCCCTCCAGATGATCCAGCTCATGGCAGATGGCTCTGGCAAGAAGCTCCGTCCCCTCCACCTCGAAGGGCTGCATGTTCTCATCGTATGCCAGCGCCTTCACATAGTTAGGCCGTTTCACACGTCCTGTTTTTCCGGGGACGCTCAGGCAGCCTTCATAGCCCTCCTGCTCCCCGCTGGTCTCCAGTATTTTGGGATTAATCAAAAGCAGCGGGTCTTCTCCCGTAGTATCAATCACCACAATACGCTTCAAAATACCAACCTGAGGCGCCGCAAGACCCACGCCGTTTTCCTCATAAAGCGTCTCAAACATGTCGTCGATCAGCTCCTTAAGCCTTGGTGTGACCTCCGTCACCTCCTTCGAATTCTTTGTCAGTACGGGATCTCCGATCTCCCTGATTTTTCTGGTTGCCATGCTGTTTTTCCTCCTGTCTTTCCGTTTTCCGTCTCCCTTTCGGAGCACTCACGCGGATCTCCATTGGTAATCTATATTCATCTTAGTATGTATTCATTGGATCAAAATCAAACTGTACCGTCTGCTCCCTCTGCTCATGTTCCCTGCAAAAGCGTTCCAACCTGTCCTTTGCCTCTACCAGCACCTGATAATCCCCATGCCGCAGATAAAGCGTATGGCGGTACAGGTCGGACAGCTTCCCAATCGATGCCTCCGCGGGTCCAATCACCCGAAGCCCATCGGTCCCTCCCATCTCTTTTTTGACCAGCTCCGTCATCTTCTCTCCAAGCCGTTCTCCCTCCTCCTGCACGCGGGAGACAATGAGCACTGCCAGCATATGTTCCACGGGCGGATAGCCCAATAGCGCCCTGTACGCAATCTCCTCCCCGTAAAAGCCTTCATAATCCTGCCCCGCCGCATACACCACACTGTAATGCTCCGGCTGATAGGTCTGGATCACCACCTCGCCAGGTCTTTCTCCCCGTCCGGCACGGCCTGCCGCCTGGGTTAAAAGCTGGAAAGTCCTCTCTCCGGCCCGGTAATCATTCCGGTTCAGGGACAGATCCGCAGCCAGCACCCCTACCAGCGTCACGCCCGGGAAATCGTGGCCCTTCACGATCATCTGCGTCCCCACCAGAATATCCGCCTCCTCATCCGCAAAAGCGGAAAGGATCTTTTCATAGCTCTCCTTCTTCCTCGTGGTATCCGCATCCATGCGAAGTACCCTCGCACCCGGAAATTCTCTGTGAATCGCCTCCTCAACCTGCTCCGTGCCGGCCTTAAACCCCAGCAGGTAAGGGGAGCCGCATTCCGGACATTTTCCGGGCTTTCTCTCCTGATACCCGCAGTAATGACAGATAAGCATGCCGTTCTTGTGCTCTGATAGAGATACATCGCAGTGGGGACATTTCATCACATGCCCGCAGGCCCTGCAGGATACAAAACCCGCATAGCCTCTCCGGTTTAAAAACAGGATCGTCTGCTCCTTCCCTGACAGTCTCTCTTCCATCAGCTCCCGCAGTCTTCTGCCGAATATGGAGCGGTTTCCCTCCTTTAACTCCTTTCGCAGATCTGTGATATGCACCGCCGGCAGCACACTGTTACCGGGCCGTTCTTTCATCTCATATAACTGATATTGTCCCTGTCTGGCTCTGTAATATGCCTCCAGAGAGGGTGTTGCCGAACCCAGCACCACACCTGCGCCGCACATGGATGCAATCTGAATGGCTGTCTCCCTGGCATGATATTTGGGACTCGTCTCGCTCTTATAACTGTTTTCATGCTCCTCGTCCATCACAATGACGCCAAGATTGGGAAAGGGCGTAAACAACGCCGACCGGGGCCCGATAATCACATCGATCTCTCCTGCCTTCGCCCGCTCGATCTGATCGTACTTTTCCCCCGCGGACAGGGTGGAGTTCATCACCGACACCCGATCTCCAAACCGTTTATAAAACCGCAGAAGTGTCTGGTAGGTCAGCGCAATCTCCGGAATCAGCATAATGGCCTGTTTTCCCATGGCGATCATCTGCTCAATAATGCCCAGATACACCTCCGTCTTGCCGCTTCCCGTGACGCCGTGCACCAGATGTACGCCGGGATGCCCCTCTCTGTAAGCATTTACTACCGCGTCAATAATCTGCTGCTGCACCGGATTTAAGGCAGGCCGGTTCTCCTGTCTGTCCGCCACCCTGACCGGGTTCCGATAGCAGGTCTTTTTCTCAATCTTAAGTAACCCCTGCCTCTCCAATGCCTGTAAGGTGGAAGCCGCCACATTCAGCTTCTGTCTGACCAGCTCATAGGGCAGTTCCTCCTCGGTCGCCAAGGCCTCCAGCATACGGGCTTTCGCCCGCTGGTGCTTCTCCGCACACATGACAGCCGCCTGTGCCGTCTCTGACGGGGAAAGGCATCGCAGCACTCTCTTTTTTTCCAGTGGTTTCTGTTTCTGTCTGACGGGAAGCACGGTCTTCAAAGCCGCAATCATCGTGGAACCATACTGGCTTTTCAGCCAATAGGCAATCTGAATCTGCCTGCTTTCCACAGACATTCCCTTCTCATCCACCGCGCTGACCGTCTTGATCTTCTCTGCGGGATAGTCCGTCTCACTGGAAATATCTACCACATATCCAATCTTTTCCTGATTCCCCCTGCCGAAAGGCACATGCACCCGCACCCCCGGATATATCGACTGTGCAAGCCCGGCTGGGATTCTGTACTGGAAAACCTTATCTACTTTTTCATGTGCGATATCTATAATGACATCCGCGTAGCGCTCCGTCATGCCCGCTCCTCTAAAATTTCCTGTATCAACACTCTCTCATCCATCGGATATTTCACTCCGTTTATCTCCTGATAATCCTCATGCCCCTTGCCTGCAAGCACAATAATGTCCCCCGGCTCGCCATGATCAATGGCGTAGGCGATGGCCTCTTTTCTGTCGCAAATCTCCACGTATTTCCCCTGTGTCCTGCCAATCCCGATTTTGATATCATCAATAATCGCCTGCGGTTCCTCCGTGCGCGGATTGTCGGAGGTAATGATCGTCAAGTCCGCCATATTGCCGCTGACTTCTCCCATCTCATAGCGCCGGGATTTTGCCCGGTTGCCGCCGCAGCCGAAGAGACAGACCAGCCGGTGTGGATTGTAGGCCCGCAGCGTTTCCAGCAGACTCTTTAGCGCCATGGCGTTGTGGGCGTAGTCGATCATCAGCGTAAAATCATCGGAGACTTTTATCATCTCCGTCCTGCCCTTCACCTTCGCATCGGAAAGTGCCCGCCTGACATCCTCATCGGCGACGCCGAAATGGCGGCATATGGCAATAGCCGTAAGGGCGTTATAGACGTTGAACCGGCCCGGCGAAGTGATCTTTACGTGAAATTCCACAAGTCCTTTCACCGTAAATGCCATGCCAAGGCTTCCTCCCTCATTTAAGAAGGAAATGTCCGCCGCCCGCAGATCCGCCGCCGTATCGATCCCGTAAGTTTCAAGTTTACATGTACAGTCTCTGGTGATTTCTTTCCAATGGGCGTCGTCCTGATTGACAATTCCCACTTTACACTGCTTAAACAACAGACTCTTACAGTGCAGATAGTCGTCAAAATCCTTGTGCTCGTTCTCCCCGATATGATCCGGCTCCAGATTCGTGAAAATCCCGAAATCAAAGACAAATCCCTGGGTTCTGTGAAGCATCAGCCCCTGGGAGGAGACCTCCATCACCACCGTATCGCAGCCTGCGTCCGCCATCATTCGGAAATACTTCTGTACCAGATAGGACTGGGGGGTGGTATTCTCCGCATGGATATGGGTCTCTCCTATGATAATCTCAATGGTGCCGATGAGTCCCACCTTTCTTCCCGCCTGCTCCAGAATGGATCTGACCAGATAGGTCGTGGTGGTCTTTCCTTTCGTACCCGTGACCCCGATAATCTTTAATTGCTCTGCGGGATAATCAAAATAGGCCGCTGACACAAAGGCCATTGCGTAACACGTGTTATCAACACGGATCACTGTCACGTCTGCCCCCTCCGGAATCTCCACCTCCCGCTCCGTCAAAATCGCCGCTGCGCCTGCCTTCACTGCCTCCGCCGCATACTTGTGGCCGTCCGCCCTGGCTCCCGAAATACAGACAAACAGGCAGCCCTCCTGTACCTTTCTGGAATCATAGACAACATCCGATATCTCCCGTTCCAGCGTGCCGCAGACGCACTCATAGGATATCTCTTTTAACAACTCACTTAAAACTGTCATAGTCACCTCCATATCCACACTCTCTCACATTAAGATAGCACGAAAAACATGGTTTTTAAAGATTCTTAATGTTTTTTTATTTTTCCTTCATATTCTAAACACATTTTGAACACAATTTCCCCTTATGATAAATATCAAGATAGTTGATGAATTCACTATCTCCCCCTCATAAGAAAACTGCGGAAGAGCCCGGGCAACCGGGCTTTTTCGTGCCCTTTTGCGTCATGCCCCAGCTTCGCTGCCGCTTGTTTTTCCTTTGCGTCATGCTCTATAGTCCTGCATAATCATCTGTAACTGCTCCCGTCCCCGAAATACATTGAGATCGGGATAGTAAATCACGCTGATGATGATTTCACTGGCGCCTCCGTCATAAAGCCTGCACACCTCCTCTTCACCGAAATGTGAGGCAAGAAAACCATGCCATCCCTCCAAATCCCCGAAATACATCATATCATACTCATGCCCGGCCTCATCGGCCACCCTGTATTTCCCCACATTTTTATTTTTTCCCAAAATGCGCCCTCTGCATACCCTGACCGATTTCTGCGCAAAAACCGGCTTGGGATTGCCGTTACCGAAAGGCTCCAGAAGCGAAAACTGGTTAATCAGAGCCGTCGTTACATAGGACATGGGCATGGGAACGTCGATGTGAACCACCTCGGTAAGATCCTCCTCCCGCAAACCGCTGTGGGCGTTCAGGAAGCTGCGGAAAGCCTCCACATTTTCCTCCGGCAGGGACAGTCCGGCCGCCATCTTATGCCCGCCATACTTTATGTACAGCTCCTTGCATTCACTCATCTTATCATACATATGATATGCCTCCACGGAGCGGCCTGATCCCTTCACACCCTCCTCCGCCCGGGTCAGGACAAAAACCGGCTTATAATAGCGCTCCCTGATCCGCCCGGCTATAATCCCCGCCAGGCTCTCATGGCAGTCCGGAAGAAAAACCACCAGCACCTTATCCTCCTTAAGCGCCGAGTTCTCAATCATGTCAATGGCCTGTATCGTCCCCTGTCTGGTCATTTCCTTCCGGCTGTCGTTCAACGCCTTGAGTTCTCCCGCTATGGTAAAGGCTTCGGCCTGATCCTTCGTGCGGAACATGGCAAGCGCCCTCGCCGCCGTATCAAGCCGCCCTGTAGCGTTCAGGCAGGGCCCCAGAATAAACCCGATATGATACCCTGTCAGTTTCTTATCCGTCAGCTCATTCACGGCAAGCAGCGCCCTCAGCCCCGGATTGGCCGACTGTTCAATCTGCCTGAGCCCGTATTTCACCACAATACGGTTTTCATCGGTGAGCTCCATCACATCTCCCACTGTGGCAAACCCGGCAAAAGCCAGAAGCTCCCGCATAAGTGCTATTTTCCCTTCCTCTGTCACCGCACCCGCCTGACACATCCTCTCAAGATAAATCTGCATCAGTTTATAGGCTACCACTGCACCGCAGATTCCCTTAAAAGGATAGGGACAGCCGCTCTGCTTCGGGTCAACCACCGCATCTGCCTCCGGCAGCGTCTCTGTCCGGCTGCCGTCCTCCCGTACCTCATAGGGCACCTCATGATGATCCGTCACGATCACCGTCATGCCAAGCCCTTTCGCACAGGCGGTCTGGGAGAGGGCTGCAATGCCGTTATCGCAGGTCAGAATCGTTTCTATACCATCATGGGCCGCCTCTTCAATCAGCCTCTCGCTCAATCCGTATCCGTCCGTAATGCGATGGGGAATCACCGCATCCACTGCCGCGCCGCAGGCTTCCAGACAGGCCGTCAGTATATAAGTGGCACAGACACCGTCGATGTCATAGTCCCCGATCACGCGTATCCTGCTCTTTCCCTCTGTCTTTTCGCACAGAATCCGCGCCGCCTTATCAGCATCTTTCAGAAGCGCCGGATCGTACAGATCCGCCACTGTGCCGTGAAGGAATTTTTGCATTTCTTCCTCCCCCACCACATCTCTGTTCCGTATGATTCTGGCAATCACCGGATCAATGTGAAACCGCTCCGCTATTCCGTTAAAATCCGCCTTCTTGGCGGATACCATCCATTTTCCCATAAAAATGCCCTCCGAAAAAGTCACATTCATTGTAACATTTTCAGAGGGTAATTTATAGTACCTTATTTTCAGTCCAGCCAGACCAAATCTAACTGACAAATCATGTCTGCATGAATTTGGCAGACAGAATATGGACTGGGGGAGCTCCCGTTTATTTTGCCTTCTTCACAAACTTCGTGCGGAACACATACCAGAGCGCACCTGTCAGGCAGATGGACGAATAGGTACCGCAGATAATACCTGCCATCAGGGGCAGAGCAAACTCTCTGATGGAAGATACGCCAAACACCTCCAGCGCCGCCACCATGAAAAAGGTGGTCAGGGAAGTAAAAATACTTCTCGTCAGTGTCTGAGTAATACTCCGGTTGACCATCTCATCCAGTGCCTCCCTGCTGTTCATCTCCCGCAGGTTTTCACGCACACGGTCGAAGATTACAATGGTGGCGTTGATCGAGTAACCCACAATCGTCAGCATACATGCGATAAAGGTATTACCCACGGAAACCCGTACAATCGCGTAAAAAGCGAGCACCACCAGCACATCGTGCAGCAGCGCGATCACGGAACTTGCGCCGAAACGGATATCCTTGAACCTGAACCAGATATATAAAAGCATCAGCACGGTCGCCACAAGGATCGCCTGAATGGCGTCTCTTTGCATTTCGGAGCTGACCGTCGCGCTGATGGTCTCCGCCGTAATACTGCTCTCATCCACACCGAAGTTATTCACCATCACATCGTTAAACTTTTCCCGCTCCTCCACATTCAGGGTCCTGGTCTTGATAATCACCTGATTGGAGCCTGCCACCTTTGTGGACTGCACGTTGCCGTCCCCTGTGATTTCCTCCACATAAGGTACAATCTGTGCATCGATATCCTCAATGCTCATATCCTCATTGAGGGTCATTGTCGTGGAAGTGCCTCCCACAAAATCCAGACTGAAATTCAAAGGCATATCCAGGCTTGACTTATTGACGCCCATAGCGATGAATCCCGCCAGAACCGCCGCAACGGAGATTCCGAAGAAAAGGTATCTTCTGGAAAGGAAGTTGATGGTCTTTCTCTCCTTCGCAACACCGTAGGCCTTTTCGCTCTGAATCCCCAGCGCATAAAAGATATTGATCAAAAACTTCGTAACCATAAGCGCCGTGAACACGGAGAGAATAATACCTAACATAAGGGTAACAGAGAAGCCCTTGATCGTACCGCTTCCCATAAAGTAGAGCACCAGGCCTGCGATGAGCGTCGTAATATTGCCGTCCAAAATAGCAGGCAGCGCCTTACTGAAACCAATTTTTATCGCATTTTCCACATTTTTGCCTGCGGCAAGTTCCTCCCTGATACGGGCGAAAATAATCACGTTCGCATCCACCGCCATACCGACGGTGAGGATAATACCCGCAATACCGGGCAGTGTCAATGTCACTTCAAACGCATACATCAAAATAACCAAAAGCTCCGTGTACAGGCAAAGCGCCAGAGACGCCGCAAAACCTGCCACGTAGTACACGGCAATCATAAAGATAACAACCAGCGCAAAACCAACCGCCGCCGCTTTCAGGCTGGACGCAATCGCCGCCGAACCGAGCTGCGCGCCTACCACGTTGGAGCGAAGCTCCTCCAGCTCCAGCTTCAGTCCGCCGATACGGATGGTGGATGCAAGCTGCTCTGCTTCCGCCGCCGTGCTCTGTCCTGTGATAACGGCATTGCCGTCGGTAATCGCCGAAAGCACATTCGGCACGCTCACCAGCCTGCCGTCATAGTAGATCGCAATGGACTCCCCATTCTGGTAAGCTCTGGTGGTAGCGTCCGCAAAGGCCTGTTTGCCCTGCTCGTTAAAGGAAAGGGACACCACATTTTCCCGGTTCCCCATAGAGTCTTCCTGGCTTCCCGCCCGTGCGCCTTCCACCTCGGTACCGCTTAGGACGATGGAGCCGTCCGCCTGCAATTCTTCAATCGTCTTTGTCAACTGGTACTGCGGAATGATATTTCCTTCGCTGTCGATTCCGTAGCCCATCTCATAGTTATTATTCCCCTCGCTGTCCGTCTGCGCGATAAAATAGAGGCTGCCGGGCTTGCCCAGCTCCTCCAGAATGGCGTTTGCATCGGTAACGCCGGGGATTTCGATATTGATCCGGTCGCTGCCCTCCTGATATACCTGCGCTTCCGTGCTGTAACCGTCCACACGCTGCTGCAGCTTATAGATGGTATCGTTCATGTCCTCCGCGCTGGGATTTGCGTCTCCCACCACCTGATAGGTGATACTGACGCCTCCCGCCAGGTCAAGGCCCAGCTTGATACTTCCCGCCGCGCCGGACTTGTCCGATCCCACACCGAAAACCGCCGTGTATCCCAAAAGCCCAAGGATCAGCAGATAAACGATCAGACTGACAACCGCTTTGCTCTTTTTCATAGATAATTCTCCCTTTCTTCATCGGCAAGCGCCGCTTTAATCATGATGGCACATTCCACCCGCTTCCTCTGGAGCTCGCATCCAAGCTCATAGGAACCGTTCACGTCGCCGCACTCATGGTAGGCGTTCGCCGCACAGCCGCCGCTGCAATAAAATTTCGCGAAGCAATCCCTGCACTCCTTTTTCGAGTAGACATTGCACGCCTTAAATTTATCCTGAATATCCTTTCGGACGATCCCGTCCTCCACATTTCCCATAAGGAACTCCTCCTGCCCCACAAACTGATGACAGGGATAAAGGTCTCCCCAGGGAGTCACCGCAAGATATTCCGTGCCGGACCCACAGCCCGACAATCGCTTTGCCACGCAAGGGCCACCCTCTAAATCTATCATAAAATGAAAGAATTGAAAACCCTTTCCTTCTCTTTTTCTGTCAATATATTCCAGCGCAAGTTTGTCATACTCTGAGAGGAGCTTCGGCACATCCTCCATACGAAGCGCGTAGTCTTCTTTCTTATCCGCCACCACAGGTTCCACGGAAATCTGCTCAAAACCCTCGTCGGCCAGATGAATCACATCCTCGGAAAAATCCGTATTGTTTCGCGTATAGGTGCCCCGCACATAATAGTTCATCTGGTTTCTGCTTTCGGCAGCCTTCTTATACTTTGGCAGAATCTCGTCATAGCTTCCCTGCCCGCCCCGGTGAGGCCGCATGAGATCATGAATCTCCTTCCTACCGTCTATGCTCAGTACCAGATTCGACATTTCCTTATTTACAAAGTCCATAACCTCATCGGTAAGCAGTACGCCGTTGGTGGTCAGCGTAAAACGGAATTTCTTATGGTGAGGCTCCTCCAGCGATCTGCCGTAAGCTACCAGCTCCTTGACCACCTGCCAGTTCATGAGGGGCTCCCCGCCAAAGAAATCCACCTCAAGATTGACACGGTTCCCGGAATTTGCCACCAGAAAATCCAGTGCCTTTTTCCCTACCTCGAGGCTCATCAGCGCACGTCTCCCGTGGTATTCGCCCTCCCCCGCAAAGCAGTATCTGCAGGCCAGATTGCAGTCGTGGGCAATGTGCAGGCAGAGCGCTTTCACCACAGTCTCCCTGTCCTTGAACGTATCTATATAATTCTCGTAGATATCCTGTGCAAAGAGCTGTCCCGCCTCCTTCAGGGCAAGAAGCTCCTCCGAAAGCTCCTCCGCATCGGAAAGCGCAATGGAAAGCTCCTGTGCCACCGCCCGGGCAATTTCTTCCTTATCCTCTTTCCCCTGATCAATCAGCCGTTCCACCACGGGAACCGCATCATAGGCAGACTTGTCCATCACATGCACACTGCCGCTGTTGACATCCATCACAATATGGAAGCCATTATTGATATATCTGTGTATCACTGATTTTTCTCCTTAATATTCCCATACCAAACTACAGTTCAGCACACAAGCAGACCCGCCATGCGCCGCATGTCGAGTCTGCCTGATTTTCCCGATCTGTTCTGCGGCTTCTGCCGCCTGAAAAAAGCCTATCTTGCCTTCTCGCAGCTCTGGTTTCCCACGGTACAAGAGGTCTTGCAGGCAGACTGGCAGGATGTCTGGCACTCGCCACAGCCGCCCTTCTTCATGGATTCCTTTAAATCTCTGGTAGTTAAAGTCTTAATATGCTTCATCAATATCTCCTCCTTATGTAATAAAAAATATTCTCAAATACTGTAATCCTCTGCAGCTTCAGCAGGATTTTACCGCACAATTCCTGCGGCGCAGACTACAGAGTCTGCGTCAAGTATAACACAGATTCCAAGATACGCAAAGACTTTTTTCATCAACTGACCATACCGCCAAGCATCCCGCTCCCTGCGCACAGAAAGAACACCGTGAGCATATTTCCGGCCACGTCCTCCACACCTTTGTTCACTACCAGAGATACGGCCACCAGGATCCCAAAGTAAAGGACGCCCATGATCAGTCCCCACAGAAATTTTTTCCGGCCCTCCTTTTTCCCCGCAAGCAGGCCCGCCAGAAACGTAACCACTATGTAAATCGCAATGATACAGACAGACACCACCTTTTCGGACAGACCGAAACGGTACAGGATAAAAGCCAGCAGTAAAAGCAGGCCCGCCGTCAGAATGTAAGCTCCCAGCATACATTTAATGATAAAAACTGCCTTTTCCGTATAGAGTTCTTTTTTTCCCATCACAATCCCCTTGTCCTTTCTTCCTCTATACATAATGTATTCCTTTTGGTATAAAAACTTGACACAATCTTATGCTTCTAGTAATATTTTTCTAACAGTTCAGCCATGCATGACGCGTGAAAGAAAGACAGGCACGTCTGAACTGCTATTACAATCATTAAAAATAAGGAGTGAATGATCGTTTTGGATACCTCAGGTGTCATACAACTTGCTTCTCTGGCCGCTCTCGTTTTCCTGTCGGCCTTTTTTTCCTCGGCGGAAACTGCCTTTTCCACCGTAAACCGCGTACGGCTTCGCACGCTGGCCGAAGAAGACAATAAAAAGGCCGCCCGGGTACTGGCCATTCTGGATCAGTACGGCAAAATGCTGAGCGCCATTCTGATCGGCAACAATATTGTGAATCTTTCCGCCTCATCCGTAGCCACCACCTTTGCCATAAATTTTTGGGGAAGCAGGGCGGTCGGAATCGCCACCGGCATTCTGACTTTTGTGGTTTTGATGTTCGGGGAGATCATCCCTAAAACCTGGGCCATGCAGCGCGCAGAGTTTATCACGCTTCTGTTCGGGCCTGTCATCCGTCTGCTGATGACCGTCCTCACCCCGGTCATTTTCCTGGTGGATATGCTCTCCAACTGGATTCTCCGGCTGTTACATATCAGCTCCGAAGGGAACAATTTCAGCATTTCCGAAAAAGAACTCAAAACCTATGTGGACGTGAGCCATGAGGGCGGCGTGATTGAGTCGGAGGAGCGGACTCTGATCTACAATGTGTTTGACTTCGGCGACACTGTCGCAAAGGACATTATGATTCCCCGTATCCAGATGACCACCGTCCCCATAAGCGCCACCTATCAGGAGCTGCTCTCCACATTCCAGTCAAGTATGTTTACGAGAATTCCTGTCTATGGCGATGACCCGGATCATATCATCGGCATCGTCAACATCAAAGATTTTATTCTTGTAAAAGATAAGGAAAAGTTCAGCCTCAAGAAGATCCTGCGCGAGGCTTACTATACATATGAATATAAGAATGTGTCCGATTTGCTGATGGAAATACGTGAAAAATCCTGCACCGTGGCTTTCGTCCTGAGCGAATATGGCGCAACCGTCGGCATGATCACCATGGAAGATATCATCGAGGAGCTGGTAGGTGAAATCCGCGACGAATACGACGCAGACGAGGAAGAATTGATTCAGGAAACGGAGGAGGGCCAATATCTGGTTGAGGGCGGCATGAAGCTCGACGACATAAACGACGCTCTGGAAATCTCCCTCGACTCCGAAGACTATGACTCCATCGGCGGCCTTATGCTGGAGCAGCTTGACCGCCTGCCTCAGGATCAGGAGACCATCACATTAGAAAACGGTATCACCCTACAGGCCTGCGGCATACAGGATAACCACATCGTGAAGGTGTTGATCACCCTTCCCCCTGAAGTTTCAGAAGCAGAGGAACAAGTTCCTGAGGAGTCCTGATCATAAGTTTCCCGTCCGCTCCGGCGTCCTTTAACCGCTCTTCGGTCCGGAATCCCCAGGTGACGCTGATGCAGGGCAGAGACGCATTTTTCGCCGTCTGTATATCTACCTCGGAATCCCCCACGTAAACTGCGCGGGAGGCATCGCAGGAAAGTTCACGAAGCGCCTGGTACACGGTATCGGGCGCCGGTTTTCTTTTTACATCGGCGCTCTCCCCGATGGCGGCCTCAATATAGTCCCCAAAATATTTTCCACACAGCCGCTTGACCGCCCCGTCAAACTTGTTGGAGACGACAGCCATCCGATAGCCTTTCTCCTTCAGCTGCGCCAAAAGTTCCATAATCCCCTCGTAAGGGTTTGTCTTATCCTCGCAGTGGGCGGCATAATGCTCCTTGAAGGCTGCAAGGACCGCATCGTAAGAGGGATTCCCCTTCCCCTGCGGGATGCTCCGCTCAATCAGTGTGGGAGCGCCATTTCCCACAAAACTGCGGATTTCTTCAATCGTATGCAGGGGAAATCCAAATTCTTCCATGGCGTGATTGACGCTGTCCGTCAAATCCTCCAGTGTATTGAGAAGCGTCCCGTCCAAATCAAAAATAACTGTGTCCATATTTTTCTCTCCATCGCGTCGCTTATTTTTCCTTTGCGGACAGTGACATGATGGCCTCGATTTCCGCTCCGTTTTCCGGCGCGGGCTCCACCACCTCGTGTTTGCCGTCCGCCGTGACCCTGGCGATAAAACTGCCGTCCTTCGTCTTTTCCAGTGTATAGTACAACAGTTCCTCCGTGTCCCGCTTCCACACGGCATAGACTCTGTAGCACAGGTTTTTCTTTGCCACCTCGTCCGGCATGTCCACACGGGTAAGCTGTAATGTGTCCGTGACATTGAGCGTCATCAGCGAAAAATCATCCGGCCGGCAGGGGGCTTTCTGTCCCTTCGGGTAAACCTCGTCGTAGAAGTGCATAAGGAAATCGCCCTCCTCCTGCTGCAGCTTTTTAAGCCCCTCTTCCCTGTTTTCAAACAGGTATTTCGGTAAAAGCGAGAGAGCTACCCTGTTGTGGGCAAGATCCTGAAACTGCTCCTTCGTAAGCTGAACGGTCTTGATCTGCCCTGCCGCCTGTCTGCGCTTTTCCGCAACCTCCAGAACAGACTTGTTGAGAACCATAATGCCGGTAAAGGGGTTTACCACAATCTCCGCCACCTTGTCCTGATTGGCCGCAGCCATGGCAACACAGCCCATAAAAGGCATGGCAGCCACCATAGGGCTCTTTTTGTCAGGCGGAATCTGCTGTGGCGAGGTAAAGACAGGAAGTGCCTGCTCTCCCGTCTCCTTGCGCAGCAGACAGGGCACAATCTTTGCTTCCTTCGGGAGTTTCACGGGTTTTCCGGCCTGCATCTGTTCCATTATTTCTGCCGGAAGGTCTTTCGGCGGCATCGCCGGTACCAGCACAATGGAACGCTCCAGAAGTTCCATCACCTTCACATAGCTGTCCCGCTCTTTGTCCTCACGAAATGTGGCTATCGCCTCTTCCAGCGCTTTGTTATCTTGTCTTTGTTCCGCCATATCGACTCCTTTTCAGCGTTTACGCATTTTCTTCTTTTTCAGGCGCAGGTGTAATCGCAATCTGCAGCTCCGCAAGCTGCTTATCATCCACCGTACCCGGCGCCTCCGTCATGAGACAGGAGGCGTCCTTCATCTTCGGGAAGGCGATGACCTCCCGGATGTTGTCCGCACCGACCAGCAACATCACAAAGCGGTCAAGACCGTAAGCCAGTCCCGCGTGAGGCGGCACACCGTACCTGAACGCACTTAGCAGGAAGCCAAACTGCTCCCACGCCTGCTCCTTCGTAAAACCAAGCACCTCAAACATTTTCTCCTGTATGTCATTCTGATGGATTCTGACAGAGCCGCCGCCCAGCTCCACACCGTTCAACACGATATCGTAGGCCTTGGCGCGCACCCTTCCCGGATCGGAGTCAATGTACTGCCAGTCCTCCTCCATGGGCATGGTGAACGGATGGTGCATCGCCATGAAACGGTTCTCCTCCTCGCTCCACTCTAAGAGCGGGAATTCTACCACCCACAGGAAGTGAAACTTCGACTCGTCGATCAGCCCAAGCTGCTTACCAAGCTCCACACGCAGCGCACCGAGCACGCTGTAGACAATATTTTTCCTGTCAGCCGCAAAGAGAAGCAGATCCCCCTTCTCGCCCTGCATGGCCTTCACAAGACTGTCCAACTCTTCCTCTGTCATGAATTTAGCAAAAGAGGACTTATAAGTGCCGTCCTCCTGCACGCTCAGGTAAGCCAGCCCCTTCGCGCCGTAGCCCTTGGCAAAATCCACCAGCGCGTCAATTTTCTTCCGGGGCATGGCCGCCTGTCCCTTCACATTTAAGCCGCGGACGGAACCGCCGTTCTCCAATGCAGAAGTAAACACCCCAAAGCCACAGCCCGCAACCACCTCGGATACGTCCGTCAACTCCATGGCAAAGCGTGTATCCGGCTTGTCAGAGCCGAAACGGTCCATAGCCTCCTGCCATGTCATACGGGGCAGGGGAAGCTGTATCTCCAGCCCAATGGCTTCCTTGCAGACATGGGCAATCAACCTCTCATTCACCTCGATCACGTCGTCCACATCGACAAAGGACAGCTCCATGTCCGCCTGGGTAAACTCCGGCTGTCTGTCGGCGCGCAGATCCTCATCTCGGAAACACTTCGCAATCTGGAAATACCGGTCATACCCGGAGCACATCAAAAGCTGTTTGTAAAGCTGCGGTGACTGGGGAAGCGCATAGAAACTGCCCGGATGCACACGGCTGGGCACCAGATAGTCCCTTGCCCCCTCCGGCGTGGATTTACAGAGAATCGGCGTCTCGATCTCCAGAAATCCCTCCTTCGCCATAAAGGCACGCATCTCGGATGCAATCTTACTCCGAAGCATCAGCTTCTCCTGCAGATCCGGTCTTCTCAGATCCAGATAACGGTATTTTAAACGGATCTCCTCCTTCGTCCGGGAGTCCGCCTCCACCGGGAACGGCGGCGTCTCGGACTCGGACAGGATGCGCACCTGCGCGGCGCGGATTTCGATTTCGCCCGTCGCCAGATTCTCATTGACAGCGCCGGAGCGCTTTTCCACCTTTCCCACCACGGCAATGACAAACTCGCTTCTCATCTTCTCCGCCCTGGCAAAAGCCTCCGTTCCGCAGTCATTCTCCTCAAAAATAATTTGTAAAATGCCGGAGCGGTCGCGCAGATCGACAAAGATAATGCCGCCTTTGTTCCTCTGCTTCTGCACCCATCCCATAACCGTAACTTCCTCACCCACATTCTGTAAGGAGAGCTCCGCACAGCGGTGCGACCTTTTCCAGCCTTTCATTGATTCTGCCATGATTTCCTCCTCTATCTTTTCAGTTCCTCTCTGTAAAACTCCTGAAACTCCTCATATCCCTGCGCGGTGAGCTGTTCCTTCTGGAACTTCTTGTTCTTGTTCATGCGCGCCACCAGAATCCGGTTGCCCTTCTCCCGCTCCGCCTGAGCCTGCGCCATGACCGCGCACAGCTTATCGGAGGACAGACCTTTTTCCATAAGATAGGCGATTTTCTTTCCGGCCTTCGGCACCTTGAAACCGCTCTCCAGAAGCAGCAGGATGATCCGCTCAAAACCGATGGAAAAACCGCAGGCCGGCACATCGTTACCCGTGAATTTCCCCACCATCTTATCGTACCTTCCGCCGCCGCCGCAGCTGCCGCCAAACTCCGGCATTGCCACTTCAAAGATTGTTCCCGTGTAGTAGGACATCCCCCGCACCAGCGTGGGATCAAACACCAGATCGAAGAAATCGCCCTTTGTGGCCTCCACACTGTCTATGATCTCCTGAAAGCTCTCTTTTACACCCTCCGGGAGCACACCTGAAATCTCGTCCGTAATAAAAGCGATGGCGTCTTTTGCCGTCTCCATTCCCTGAAACAAAGACAGATACTTCTCCACAGTCTCCTTTGCAAAGCCGGCTTCCAGAAGCTCCGCTTCCACGCCCTCTTTTCCGATCTTGTCCATCTTGTCCAGAATGATGAACACCTGGTCGTAGTCGTCCTCCGAAAAACCGCTGTAGGCCGCCATGGCCTTTAAGATCTGCCTGTCGTTAATACGAACCTGAAAGTTTTTAAAGCCAAGCTTACCCAGCGTGGTTGTGGTAGCCAGAATCAGCTCGATCTCCGCCAGATTCCCCGCCTCTCCCAGAATATCGATATCGCACTGCACAAGCTGGCGGTAACGCCCCCTCTGGGGCCTGTCTGCCCGCCATACATTTCCTATCTGCAAGGCCTTGAAGGGTGAGGGCAGTTCATTGGAATGGGCCGCATAGTAGCGTACCAGGGGAACCGTCAGGTCATACCGCAGGCCGCCGTCTGTCAGATCCTCCTCACATTTCGCATCCTCCAGACGCAGTTTTTCTCCTCTTTTTAAGATTTTAAAAATCAGTTTTTCATTTTCACCGCCCGCCTTACAGGTTAAGTTGGCAAGATGTTCCACGCAGGGCGTCTCTATCGGAGTAAACCCGAAATTTCCATAAGTTTCTTTGATAATGCCGATCACATAGTCCCGGATTTCCATTTCTTCCGGCAGAATATCCTTCATGCCGGTGGTCGGTTTTTTGCTGAGTGCCATAGTTACCTCCGTGTCAGAGTATTTTTCCGCAATTTTCTTTTCCAATATATATGCTTGTTAGATTTTACACTGTTTTGGAAAGATTTTCAAGATGCGTAAGATGAAATGAAAAAAAGGCCGGAAAAAATCCCGGCCATAGGTATAACTGCATTTTCACGGCTAATGAAGCACCGGCTAAAAAGTCTCTATGAAGTCCCGCACTTCCTTCTCTTCTGGCATTACGCGCAGTGCTCCCTTGCGGGTCGTGATAATGGATGCCGCCGCATTGGCGAAGGTCAGCATTTCAGTCAGCTTCTCCTCATCTAAATTATGTAAACCATATTGCAGGACGTAATGCAGACAGCTTCCGCCGAAGGTATCTCCCGCCCCCGTCGTCTCAATCGTCTTTTCCTGCAGGAAGGGTTTCACCTCCACACGCAGATCTTTATAGTATGCGCGGCTTCCGTCTTTCCCCATGGAGAACAGGATCAACGGAATATCATACTGCTCCCGCAGCTTACGGATTCCGGCGTCATAATCCTCCTCGCCCGTAAACCACTGGATTTCATTATCCGAAATTTTCAGCACGTCGCACTGGGAAAAACCGTAGGCCGCCTGTTCTTTTGCCTCCTCCAGAGACTTCCACAGTGGCTCTCTCAGGTTCGGATCAAAGGAGATCACCGCCCCCGCTTCCTTCGCCGCCGCAACAGCCTTCTTCGTGGCTTCCCGCACACCCTCGTGAGTCATGGAAAGCGTACCGAAATGAAACACTTCCGCATCCTTCACAAGCCCCATATCGACTTCCGTCTCTTTTAACATCATATCCGCACCGGGATTCCTGTAAAAGGAAAAGTCCCTGTCACCATCCGCAAAGGTTTCCACAAACGCCAGCGTCGTGCGCGCCTCCCCGTCCATCACCAGATTCGTTGTGTCAATCCCAACCTCCTCCAGCGTTGCTTTCAGACGATTGCCGAAGATGTCCCTGCCCACCTTGCCGATAAAGGCCGTTTTTCTGCCCAGCTTTGTCAGCATGGCCAGCACGTTACAAGGCGCCCCGCCGGGGTTTGCCTCATAGATCGGATTCCCCTGTCCGCTCACACCGTTTTCCGTGAAATCAATTAACAGCTCTCCCAATGTCACCACATCATATTTTTTCATGCTTCACGCCTCCATTCACCGCTCTGTCAGAGCTTTGCTCATCTCAACTCATATTTTGTCACATCCATAGTCACTTCGCCATCGGCAAAAAAGGAAATCCTGTCCGCGGAAAGCTCTGTGTACAATGTCGCCGTCAGCGTATATTCCCCGTCGTTCACAAACACTTCCACACTGAATTTATCCAGAATGATCCGCATCTTAATGTTTCCGTCCCTGTTGTTTACCAGACAGCGTCTCTGATGGATGATAGCCCTTCTGGAACCCGAAAACTTTCTGTCCACCTTCACGATAGACTCATAAGGCCGGAAACTGACGGAGGTCTGATAAATGTCGTTCTGGGCAAACCTGACCGCAAACTTGCGGTAAATATTCCCTGCATCCGCCGGACGGACCGACAGTTCCATATCGACCTTCCGGCCCTCCACGCCAGCCAGACTGATCACGTCTGAGAAAGTTACATTCTCGTGCCGCACCTTCTCTCCCCGCAGCGTCTCCAGCTCCCTGACCGGATTCTGATACAGACGGCCGTCTTTCACGGAGAGCTCCCTCGGCAGCGACATCTGTCCCTGCCATGGCTGGTCAGGCGTATGCAGATTGCAGGTATCCCAGTTCTGCATCCAGCCGATCATAATTCTCCTGCCATCCGGTGTGAGGATGGTCTGGGGCGCATAGAAGTCGATACCGTAGTCAATCGACTGGTTATGCTCTTCTGTAAATGTTTCCTTCTCCTCGTCATAGGAACCGATCAGACAGAGCGTCCCGTTGCCGTTATGATACTCAAAACCGTGGGGCAGCATATCCTGCGGGCTTGTAATCAAAACCGCCCTGCCATCCAGGGAAAAGAAATCCGGGCACTCCCACATTTTCCCGAAACGCTTATCGTTAGCCGCCAATATCTTCTCATACTTCCAGTGGATGCCGTCAGAACTGCTGTAGAGGAGAATCCGCCCGTCTCCCTCCTGTGTACAGTTGCCAATGGCGCACCTGTAGGAGCCATCCGGTTTCTGCCACATCTTCGGATCCCGGAAATCAAACCTGCTGCCGTCCCCGGGAAGATCCTTTTCTGTCAGCACCGGATTACCCGCATATTTTTCATAATCAATGCCATCCCCCACGGCGATACACTGGGTCTGGACCTCTCTGTCGCCGCCGTCAGGCTGCGTCTCCTTTTCCACTCCCGTGTACATCAGCAGATGTCTTCCGTCGGGCAGTTCCAACGCGCTGCCGGAAAAACATCCGTCTCTGTCATATGCCATATCAGGCGCCAGTGCCGCCGGAAGGTACTCCCAGTGCAGCAGATCCCTGGAAACCGCATGTCCCCAGTGCATCGGCCCCCAGTGGGAATCGTAGGGATGATACTGATAAAACATGTGGTATTCCCCTTTGTAAAAGGAAAATCCGTTGGGGTCGTTCATCCAGCCCACACGGGTGGACAGGTGAAAGTCCGGCTTGTCCTCCCGCCCGATTTTTCTCTCCGTGGTCTCCTCATATTTTCTCGCGTCACGCAAAGTCTGGCTTATCATAAATGATACCTCCCCGTCAGAATTATTATTATGTTCTATCATAACCCAATACCGGAGCAGAATCCATATTTATTTCTCATTATCCCCATTCGGTATCTGCATATCTCCTCCGATAATATTCCATCGTGCGATACTCCCATATATCCTTCATCTGCTGCAAAAACACGATGGGCGATTCCGTGGGACACCAAAACATAACATTTGTGGAATAATAACTCCCATACACTAAAATATCCTATTTTGGTAGGCAACTGTCAACCTATATTTTCATATCATAATAAACTTGTTATAATAATCACCTGACAGATTATGCACCCCTTTGATGAGCCTGGATTTATCCTGAAAATTTTCTAAATCCTCTTTTCCACCGCCTGCGCATAAAATCCTCTGGTTCTCTCATCAACCTGCGCACTTTCCGTCACTTCCGCATGCAGTCTCTGCCGGATATCTGCACAGGATGAACCAATGGAAAAGGTAACCGCCCCCTTTTCCACAACCCAGCGGTTATCCCGGTCCAAAAAGGCCATCTGACTTACCTTCATCTGAAATATAACCTCTTTCTTTTCTCTCGGTTCCAGAGAAATCCTCTTAAACCCTGCCAGTTCCATGGTAGGCCGCACCATCGACGCCGTCTGGTCAGTGAAATAGAGCTGCACCACCTCATCCCCAGCCACATTCCCTGTATTCTCAACCGTAACACTGATGTTCATAATATCCTTCGCCACAACCTCTGTTCGGTCAATCCGCGCATCACTGTAATCAAAGGTCGTGTAAGACAATCCGTGCCCAAAATAATACAGAGGATAAGCGGTGTCATTAATGTAGCCGTTCTTATTGCGTATCATACCTGTATGCCCGGCAGCTACATAGCCGCTTCCCCTGGGCAGCCCATAATATACCGGAAGCTGCCCGGCATTCCTTGCCGCCGTAACAGGAAGCTTGCCGCCTGGATTATATGCTCCAAACAAAGTCTTACACAGAGCCTGACCACCCATGACACCTGGCTGCCAAACTTCCAGAATGGCATCAAAATGACTTGCCACATATGCATTTGAGAGCGGTCTGCCATCAAAATGAAGCACCACTGTCTTTTTATGCAGTTCATAAACCCTGCGGGCAAATTCTTCCTGTCTGCCCGGCAGATCAATGTCCGTGGAATCCACACCCTCCCCTACGGTAGAGGTAATGCCCCAGCCATTCTTTCCCCCCAGGGTCAGGATGACCGCATCCGCATCCGCTGCTACACGAAGCGCCTCCTCCATGCCAGCCACATCACTGCCGGCACAGTTAACGCCCTGCGCATAGACTATCTGGCTGTCCGGCAGATACTCCTGCAACGCGTGGTACAGACTTCTGACCACAGGAAATTCTCTGGTAATCCGCTTTCCGATTCTGGGAGAAACCTCTCTGACCTGCCCCACATAATTTTGTTTGATATCATAAATAATCAGACCAGGCTCCTCGAACTCCTGCCCGTCCTCTTCTCTGGCCAGCGACATATCCAGCGCAGCCGGATAAGAAAAGGTTCCAAAATAACTGCGTACATTATCCCCATGAGGCCCCAGAACCGCAATCTTCTTAAGGTTTCTGGAAAGAGGAAGCAGCTTATGTTCATTTTTTAAGAGGATAAAACTCTTCCTGGCAAGTTCCTCATTTAATGTTTCTGTGGCTTTGCAGTGCAGGTTTTTCTTTAACTCCTCGATATTCGGATAAGGGTTTTCAAACAGCCCCAGTTCAAATTTTAGTTTCAGCACCCTCATCACCGCCCGGTCAATCACTTCCAGGGGAAGCTCTCCTGCCGCTACCGCATCCTTCATGGCATACGTAAATCCCTTAGGCCTTGGATACTCTACGTCAAGCCCTGCTCTGATAGCCAGATTGCCGGCTTCTTCAAAGCTGTCCGTCACGCAGAAAGGATCCACCAGCCTGTCAACAGCCACATAATCGGATACCACTATCCCCTCAAATCCCATCTCATCTCTTAAAATATCAGTCAGCAGTGTTTTGGATGCCACCACCGGTTCCCCGTTCATGGAGCAATAGGAACACATAATGCCCTGCATCCCCGCTTCCGTAATCGCACTCTGAAAAGGCTTGCAATGGATTTCTTTCAAATCTCTGGCAGAAACCATATTCCGCCCCATATTGATGCCGCCCTCCGTGATGCCATGCCCTACATAATGTTTCGCTGTCGCCGCAATACCTTTCCGCAGATCATCGGTCTGAATCCCTTTGACAAAGGCGCTGGCCATGGCGGATGTCAGAGCCGCATCTTCCCCATAGGTCTCCGTAACCCTGCCCCACCTGGGATCTCTTGCAATATCCACCACCGGAGAAAGCGCCTGGCGAAATCCCACTTCGAGCATCTGCCTGCGGATGATCTCCGCCATACGTCCAATCAGCTCCGGCTCAAAAGTAGAAGCCTGGGCAATCGCACTGGGAAAAACATCCGCTTCCGTAAACTGCGCCCCAGAACTTGCTTCACAATGAACCAAAGCCGGGATTCCCAGTTCTGTCTCCTGTGTCAAAAATTTCTGTAACTGATATACATATTCGACTATCTCTTCCACACATGACGCCGTGGTGAAGGCGCCCACATGTCCTATCCCTGTTGGCACATATTTCTTAAAATCAGGAATTTCCGGTTCAATCGTCACAAGACAAGTGAGCTGGTCTATCTTCTGTTCCAATGTCATACGCCCAAGCAGATCCTTTGTCCTTTCCTCTGCCGACAGGCTGGGATTTTTATATTTATCCATCGCTATTTAACCTTTCTTTTTACGGCCTATAATAAATGTCCCGCCGCAAACGGCAGGACACTCATCCGTTTACTTCAAATATTCATCTACATTATCTGCAGAGACAATCTTGAATGGTACATATACGTCTTCAATATCTGCAGGGTTGGTGCCGTTTTTAAGCTGTTCAAAAATATCAGCTCCCGCCTGTGCCTGTGCTCTCGCATCCTGCAGTGCAGTCATCGCCATCTCCCCATTCTTGATCGATGCCAGTGCATCATCACTGCCATCCACGCCAAGAACCAGTATCCCTTCCAGCCTGCCGGCTGATTTAAGCGCCTCCACAACACCAAGTGCCGCATCATCATTCTGGCAGACAATCGCATCAATCACGTCATAAGACATCAAACAGTCTTCCGCTGTTCTCATTCCCTGATCCTTTGCATTTTTCACATTATACTCATCCATGATTTCAACATCACTGCGGGCCGCCAGAGCATCAGTCAGCCCCTGCTTTCTGTCAATGTACTGCTGGTCATTAGGCTCACCGGTAAAATACAGTATCTTGGCATTTTCAGGAAGAACCTCACACAGATAATCACCCTGCGCCTTGCCGGCATCTGTATTGGGAGAACCTACATAAATATAACCCTCGTAGTCATCTCCTCCTGAAACCGAAGTCAGGAAAGAAATATAAGGTACACCTGCGGTCTTAGCCGCTTCCAGAGCCGGAACCGAACCATCCAGATCGTTGCTGATGGCGGAAACGGCTTTTGCATTCTGCACGATAAAATCGTCAATCTGTCCATTCTGCACATTGGTATCACCTGCCGCATCTGTAACCATAATCTGGATACCCTTCGCTTCAGTCTCTTCTTTTAAATAGGAACGAAACTTTGCACAGTAATTATAAGTATCGCTGTTATTGGCAAATCCAACCAGATATGCTTCATCCGAAGTTGTCGTCCCGCCGGCGCCATCACTCTGTTCCTCTGAAGAAGCCGTCTGATCCGCTGCCAGCATCTGCGCCTCCTGCACCCCGGTATCCTCGCCGGATCCCCCACATCCTGTCAACAACGCTACTGCAAGTACTGCCGGCATTAAACCTCTTAACACTTTCCTTTTCATAATGTCTCCTTTCTGTGCCCCTGCACATAAAAATGATATTGCCTTTACCTGCTCTTTTTGTTCTCTTTTGTTTTGATATCTATAATAACCGCTCCGGCAATCAACAAACCTTTTACGATAAGCTGATACTGCGTGGAGACGTGAAGCAGGTTCAAAATATTATTGATGAGTCCTACGATGATGGAACCGATCAAAGCGCCTGTCACTGTACCGATTCCACCCAGAAAACTAGTTCCGCCCACGATAACCGCCGTTATGGCATCAAACTCATAGCCGCTTCCCACCGACGGCATGCCAGCCATCAGCCTTGCCATCAGGACTACCCCTGCAAGCCCGGTCAGAGCCCCGCTTAAGGTAAATATCAATCGTTTCTTCCTGTTGACATTAATTCCTGATGCTATGGCAGTCTTCTCACTGCCGCCGATAGCATAGATACAAGTTCCGAATTTCGTATTCTTCATCAGCATTGCTATGATCACAACCACAACAATCATGATAATAACCGGCACCGGAATCCCCAGAATCGCCCCCTGTCCAAGGAACCGGACCTTATCTACCCCGCCGATACTCTGACCGTTTGTATAAAGCTGTACCACACCCTGTAACACATTGGTCATAGCAAGCGTTGCAATAAAGGGCTGTAATTTAAAATGAGTAATCATAAAGCCGTTTAACCAACCGCACACTACACCAATAGAGATACCTGTAAATACAGCCAGCGGTACATTATTTGTGGCTGACAGCACCCCTGCTGCAAAGCACATGGATGTGGTACACAAAAGTCCCGCCGACAGATCAATCATGCCCGAGACAATCAACATGGTCTCACCACAGGCAATGATCGTGACCACTGAAATCTGCTTCAAAATATTGATCAGATTCTGAGGTTTGAGAAAATTACCGTTGATCATTGCAGAAGCAATAAATAAAATAATCAAAATTAAGACTATCCCATATTTTCTATATATTTCATCTGCTTTTAGTTTTTTCATTTATCCGCCTCCACTATCATTTTCATAATTTTATCCTGTGTTGCTTCCCCGCTTTCCAGTACGCCGATCATCTTCCCCCGGGCTATGACTGCCACCCTGTGACTCATGGAAAGCACTTCCGGCATATCTGATGAAATCAGTAAAATAGCCAGACCCTTTTGTGCAAGTTCCGTAATCAATTTATAAATTTCCTGCTTGGCTCCAACATCAATCCCTCTGGTCGGCTCGTCTAAAATCAAGACTTTGACATCGCGTACCAGCCATTTGGCAAGCACCACCTTCTGTTGATTGCCTCCGCTTAGATTTCCCACCAGTGTATCCGTATCCGGCGCCTTAACTGCCAGATTACTGCATATCCCGGTAACAGCCTCATTGATCTTTGCCTTCTGCCAGAAACCCGAGCGAGTAAACAGGTCACCATTGGGAAGCATGATATTTTCCCGGATTGACCTTACCCCCACAAACCCATAGGCCGCCCGGTCCTCCGTTGCCATAGCCACACCCGCCGATATGGCATCTTGCGTAGAACGGAAACGGCAAAGTTTTCCTTCCATTGTAATGGTCCCGGCCACAGGCTGATCCAGACCGAAAACAGCTCTGGCAATCTCACTCCTGCCCGCCCCCATCATACCCGCAAATCCTAATATTTCTCCCTCTCTGACAGAAAAGGAAATATCCTCAAATCCTTCTCCCGTCAGTCCTTCTACTTGAAGGACCGCTCGATCACCATGCGGTTTTACCGGCGGATAAATCTCCTGAATATCCCGTCCTACCATAAGAGAAATCAGTTTTTCCTCATTCACATCCCGGAGCAGTCCGGACCCTACCCATTTGCCATCCCGCAGCACTGTGTACTCGTCACACAAAGAAAATACCTCTTCCAATCTATGGGATATAAATACAAAGGCAATACCCTGGTCCCTCAGTTCTCTGACCTTCTGGAAAAAAATCTCCGTCTCCTTATTTGTCAAAGCAGAGGTCGGCTCATCCATGATGATCACTTTGCCGCCTCTTGAAATTGCTTTTAAGATTTCAATCATCTGTCTGGAGGCAACGCTCAAATCCCCCATTTTCATCTCCGGATCAAAATTCAATCCTATCATCCGGATTAACTCTGCCGCCTTTTTACTTCGTTCTTTCTGATTCAGAAAACATCCCCTTTTTAAAGGTTCACGTCCCAGATACAAATTCTCCGCAATCGTCATCTCCGGCACGAAATTCAGCTCCTGGGACACGATGGAGATTCCGTGTTCAAAGGCATCCCGTTCACTTTTCATATGAATTTCCTGCCCATTGACGAGTACAGCGCCCTCATAACTTGTATAAGTTCCTGACAGAATTTTCATCAAGGTTGATTTTCCTGCTCCATTCTCGCCTACCAATGCATGGACACTTGCGGTTTTCAGTTGCAAATTGACTTGATCAAGCGCTACCACACCCGGAAATTCTTTTCTTATATTTTTCAATTCAACAACCGTTTTTCGATCCACTTTATCCCTCCTCTCATTCAGCTAAAACGTTTTATCATTTTTCTTCCTAGATACTCGTTTCTTGTGAAAACAGTATACAATATCACCGCTAAATATTCAACACTTCTTTTTATATTTCCATATTTTTGTGCATTAATTACATTTTTAGCTTTCTAATATTAGTTGAATCGTTTTATCTTATTTCCTTTTTAGTCATTTTTTAATATAACTAAAAAAAGAGAGAGTCATACGCATCTCCCGCCTTTTGTCTCCTTTTCTCATTTTCTATATTGTTGTCTTCTCACATTTCTTTTGCGATCGCACTGCCCCGCCGCAGCAAATCCGGCTTATACAGCACCTTTTTCCTCTCTTCATCACACGTTTTACTCAATAACTCTATGGCTGTCCTTCCGATGAAGCTCCCCATCTCCACGCTGGGAACGCGCACCGTGGTCAGCGGCGTCTCCATTATATCCGCAAAGGGCACATTATCAAATCCCACCAGGGAAATATCTGCCGGAATATGAATCCCATAATTTCTTGCCGCCCGATAAAGCCCAAAAGCCATCTCATCATTGGAAGAAAATATAGCACTCACCCGCTGTCCCATTAAATAGGAAAAAGCCTCGTAACCGCTTCCCATAGTATAATCCCCATAGCAGACAAGCTTTTCATCATAGGAAACATCAAATTTCTCCAAAGCCTGCCGGTACCCTTCTATCCGTTCTTGTGTCACCTGATATGACCTGTCGCCCGCCAGACATCCAATCCTTCTGTGCCCCAGCTCCAGAAGATGTTCTGTAGCCAGAAATCCGCCCTGGCGATAGTCAAAACAAACATCCACGCCCGGGCAGTCAAATCCATAGTCGTCCATGGTGATGACCGGTATTCCCAAACCCTCCACATTTTTGCGAAAGCTCAACAGATCTTCCTGATTATCCGTCTCCAAGGGCTTGGCCCAGATCAAGGCCGCCACATTCTCCGCCGCAATCTGCCTGATCAGCTTCAGACCGGAATCTCTGGTCTGCTCTTCCAGGATATGACTGAGCAGAGAATACCCTTTCCCCGACAATTCCCTGTTGATCGCCATAAACTCCGCTGCAATGTGCGTGTTGCGGACATCATTCATGACAATACCAATCATTCTGCTTTCACGATTCACCAGGCTGAGCGCGGCTCTGTTGGGCTGGTAATGCAATCGCTCCGCCACTTCTTTCACCTTTTGTCTCGTTTCCTTGGAAATGCGGCTGGGCTTGTCCGAAAGCGCCATCGAAACCGCCGAGACGGAAACACCGCTCTCCCTTGCCACATCTTTAATTGTCGCTCTCATATTCCCAGACTTCCTTTCCTGTAATATCCCTGCCATAATCCGGCCTGACTGTCTTCTTCCTTTATGATTATAGGACGGCATCTGTATTTTTTGCAATAACAGGTTTTATCATTTCTTAAGTTTATATACATCCTTCCGTTTTTTTCTGTTTTTAATGATATTAAAATCTGTCTCTTATACACATCTCCGAGCCCACGAGACTAGCGCTCATC
>CAMQTN010000006.1 GCA_947037115.1 uncultured Lachnospiraceae bacterium | reverse complement strand
TTTAAGAATAAGATATATTCCTCTTAAGCAAGAGAATGTGATCGTGTACATCGAACAAATGATGCCGGAGGAGTGGGAGACAGATTAGGCCGGAAGTATTCTTATTACTATTTGTTCTCTCAATTAAAGGCGACGGAGTGGAGATCAAGATGAACAAAATACTATACGAAACAAGCTACATTGGTAATACCAAGTGCTTTTTAAATCATTTATATGATATTAGCTGTTTCGCTTGGGTATTTATAGGAAGCATTTATACAATAAAAAAGAAACGTTTGAAGGAGGAGCATAACAGCAGTTAATGGGGTAGACTTTGAAATTTCATCGGTTTTTTATACATGGGAATACACTTACAGACCTAATGAAAATGTAATTACAGGAGACGGACAACATTTGAAGATAAGATATATACCCGGTTCTTCTGGTTCAAATAGGATTGTCTACATAGAAGAGATAGCGGACGAGTAAGGCGAAAGAAAGGTACATATGAACAGGATTTTATATGAAGTGAGTTTTATGGGGAACATACAGAGCTGGTTAGGTATAATTTGGAGTATCGTTATATTGATTGTTTGGTTGGCAATTCAAACAAAGAACGGCAAAATAGAAAAAAATGGGCGGATAGCAATTACATTGATAATGATAGCAGTTATGGCAATATATATAATAGCCGTAGTGGTTGGATATGTAGGGACGTTAATTCCGTATAAAAATGGCCGTTATATTGAAATAAAGGGAGTTGTAGAGGATTATTCTTCTAATTTTGGGAGTACCAGAGGATCGATAGAATCCTTTACATTGGATGGCGTGAAATTTGAATGTTCTGATGGGGCTATATGGGGATAGTGCCCAAATCGAAAAAATGGTGGTGTTATAGCTGGAAATGGGCAGCACCTAAGGATAAGGTACATTCCTGATACACAGGGAAATAAGATTGTGTACATTGAGCAAATGATGCCGGAAGAGTGGAATACGGATTAGGCAGGAAAAGTTGTGATAAGGTAGAGCTTAAACATATGAACAAAATATTATACGAATCAAGCTACATTGGAAATCCAAAGTGCTTTATCAGCCACTTATTTGATGTTATTGAGGTAATTGGTCTATTAATATTTATAATTTACTGGTTTAAAAAAAGGAAAGATGAGAAAGAAGAATATAGCGAGAGCAGAGGGAAGGAATGTTTCTTTTATCAGACAAAGAGTATTGGAATTTCCGTTTTTATACTCATCTGGTGGATAATTAGTTTGCTGAATGTAAGCGGATTTATATCAGGATATCGGAAGATTGTTCTAGGATATAAGAAGGGAGAGTATTGTGAGATAAGAGGGATTGTTAAAGATTATACAGATACTAGAAATGGCTACACTTTTGCAATTGATGGGGTAGAATTTGAAGTTTCAACGATAGTTCATGCGTTTGATTGGGGATATACCTACGGACGTAATAAAAATGTGATTACAGGGGACGGACAATATTTAAAAATAAGATATATACCTGATAGTTTAAACAGGATTGTTTACATTGAAGAGATACTAGACGAGTAAGGCGAAAGAAAGGTACCTATGAATCAAGTTTCAGAGGAGGAAAATCTATGCAGGTATTAACACAGGGCGATATTCAGGTGGAATCGGTTATCCCTGTTCTGGACATACGGGATTTCCGCATGGAAATACGAGGTAATGCCCATATTTACGCGCGGATAGAGGGTATGGTATCGGATGAGGAAGGGGAAGGCTGCCTGCTGCAGCCAATGGCGGGGACAGGCCTTACAGTCAGGGCGGATAACCAGATTCTTTTCGCGGGGATGCTGAAAGAGGTGCAGATCAGACAGGAGGGCAGGGGATATCAGGTATCTCTGACAGGCGTTTCCTATACGGAGCGTCTTGACTATCGGAAGAAGCGCAGAACCTTTCAGGATACGTCCATGACCTACCGGGAAGTCATGCAGGCGGTACTGGCGGATACGCCGGGAGCAAAGCTGCAGTTTCATGTGGAGGATCGGGAGATCGGAACGCCCCTTTACCAGATGGAGGAGACGGACTGGGCGTTTTTAAAGAGACTTGCGGGCAGATTACATACAGGCGTTGTAGTCTGCGCGTCTTCCGTCGTGCCGGATATCCATATTGGCGTACCAAAAGGCGGGAAACATAAAGCGGATGATAAGATGATGCGGGAAAGCATCCGGTATGACAGGGAGCACAGAACCTTCTGTCTGTGTGTGCGGACGGGAGAAAACTGGAAGATCGGCGACGGGGTAGAATGTGAGGAGGGACTGCTTACCGTGACCGAAAAGGAATGCAGACTGGAGCAGGGGCTGCTGTATTTTTATGACACATTGGCTAAACAGGCTTTTGTGAAGGCTGAAATTTGTGAAAACACCTATGCCACAGGGGCGTTTCTGGCGGCTGTGGTACTGGAGGTGCAGGGAGAAGAGATCAAGGTAAAATTTGACGTGGACAAGGAACAGCCGGTGGAGAGCGCCTATTGGTATCCGTGGGAGCCGGATATGGGAAATCTGACATATTGTATGCCGGAGAAGGGGGAGCGCGTCTATGTCCGGATCGGTGATGCTTTCGGAAAAGAAGGAAGGGCGGTATGCGGCGTTCACGGAAACGGAGAGGGAAATCCTGAAATGGAAGTTTCCAATCGGTATTTTACCACGAAGGATCAGAAACGCATGTATCTGACGCCGGATGCAATCGGGTTTCAGGATAGGAAGCAAAAGAAAACACTGCGGGCGGAATTGAGGGATGATACGGGAGCCGGTTTTACCAGCCACGGCCAATTGACAATTACAGCGGAGGATCAGGTGGGATTAAAAGCCAATAAGATTCTGTTCCATGCGCCTCAGGAAATATCGTTGGTAAAGAAAGCGGTACAGCCGACAGTCCTTAACATGTGCAATGGATTTGATCTGATAGGGGCGGCTGACACCGTGAAAATGGATGGGAGCATGGAGGATGCCTTTCCTGGTTTTTTCAGGGAGGAAACGCAGAAATATGTGTTTCAGGAGTCGAAAAAAATGGAAGCATGTCTGATCGGTTCGACTCCGGCAGTGGGATTGGAAGGCAGTCTGGGACCGGTACTGGAAGGATGTCTGGTAAAACAGCTGGGAGGGGGTAAACTGGTATGAGTGATCCGATGGAAACGGGCGGTGTGGGGAAGAATCCGGCGATAGACAGGATTAATAACCTGAATGCGGCCCAAAACCGTGCCAATGCGGTTTTAGAGTTGGAGAAGCGGGTATTCCGGCCGGAATACCCCGGTGCAGGAGACGTGCTGCGAAGAAGACGGCAGATCATGGAAGAGTTTCAAATCAGTTTTAAACGGAAAGAGGAAAAAGAGGATGGAAATATTCTGCGCAAAAGACAGCAGCGGGTGTATACAGGAGGATATCAGACTCACGGTCCTGAGGATGGACGAGATCGGATTACAGATGGAATTCCCGGAAGGTTTTTACCAGATGGAGGAGGAGAAAAGGCGCCGTTTCTATCCGGGAAAAGAACGGCCAAGGATCATTCTGGAGAATCCTGACGGAGTACAGGTCACAGGACAGGCAGCGGGACTGAAAATGAAACGCGAAGAGTTGGTGGCTGCGGTGGAAGCGGCGCGGGAAATGGCGGCGGACACTTTCCCGCAGTATCGATTTTCACCTGTTTATCTGCAGGAGAGTGGAGAGCTTTCGGCAGGATGGTTTCGGATGCGGATGCCGGATCGAAAAACAGAGCATATAAAGGCTTTTGGTGTGGTTCGGGACAAGCTGGTTATGGTGACCTTTACTTATCCGGAGGCTGAGGAAATCAAGTGGAAAAGTCTGATTCTCTACAGTCTGGGTACATGGAGGGAAGTGCATGGAGAGAGTTGACCACAGGGACGTGGACTTTTATTTACAGCAGATAAAGACTGCCTGCGCAGGAGAGCCGGTGTGGAAGAAAAAGGAGGAGGAGCGGCGGTCAGTATATGGATTCACGGTATGGATACCGGCGTGCTTTTCTCTGGCGGATCAGGAGGCGGCGGAGACGATATTCTGGTCGGAGGAGAGCCCGGAGTTTTTCTTTACTACACAGGATCGCAAAGCCGGAATTACCATGCAGACCATAGAGGAGGAAATCCGGTCGTCGGAAGTAATCAAAGAGCAGTTATTAAAGATGGACAGCCGGATCGTATGCTATGACAAGGGAGAGACGGAAGGAGCCGCAAAGGTACAGTGGGTGGAATATAAAAGCTTTGCCGGTGATGAGAGGGTGTACAATGTATTGTTTTTCTTTCAGGCAGGAGACGGGAATATCCTTGGAACCTTTTACTGTCTTTTTGAGGAATATGACAGATGGAAACCTATGGTATGGGAAATGATGCAGTCAATAGAGGAGAATGCGGATGAGAGAATATAATATCAGGACAAGCCCTTTAGAGTTTTTGAATATTTTAGAACTACAAATAGAGGAAGAAGTGAACTGTCATGGGAAGATGGTTATTTCAGGTTATATAACGGACGAGCAGGAGGAAGCGTATCTGGGAATGCTGACAGGGGAAGTGTGGGAACAGATACGGATGATCGGCAGGGAAGGAGAGGTACAGATCCTGTTTTATGGGATTGTCACCGATTTTTCCGTGATATATTGTAACGACCAGAAAAAACTGACCCTTGAGATCATGTCGGGAAGTGTTTTGATGGATGGGAAGAGGCATTTGCGCTCTTTTCAGAATCCGGTTATGACGTATGGGCAGATTTTGAAAGAGATAGCGGAAGAATATCGGGAGTCCGGGATTGTCTTTAACGAGCCGTGGGAAGAGCAGACGGGAGAATTGGTATTACAATACTACGAAACGGATTGGGAATTTTTCAAAAGGCTGGCAAGCCGTAAACATCAGTTTTTGGTGCCGGATGCGCAGGCAAAGGGAGTCAGACTTTCCTATGCGCTTCCCATGGGAGAAAGCTTTATTCTTTCGGAAGGACAAAAATATACGATGAGAAAGGATTTGAGTGCGTACAGGAAAAAAGCGGATCAAAACATGTCCGTATCAGAATCAGATTGTCTGGAATACATGGTGGAGAGCAGGGAAGCGCGCAGAATTGGAGATTATACTACATTGTTCGGCGAACTGTTTTATATCTATCAGATAAAGAGCCGTTATATAGGCGGTGAACTTCTGCATTTCTGTTATATGAAAAGAAAAAGGGGGATAGAGGTGCCGGAGGCGTTTCAGGAGGAAATGACAGGATGCACTTTATCCGCCACAGTAACTGCGGTAAAAGAAGATAAGGTACAGATCGTTATCAAAGAAGATGAAAACATGCAGCAGGAGCCGGTGGTCTGGTATCCGTATGCTACTGTTTACTCTACACCTGACGGAACCGGGTGGTACTGTATGCCGGAGCCGGGAGACCGGGTGAGGCTTACCGTGCCCGAAAAGTGGGAGAAGGAAGCGTTTGTGACCAGTTCCGTGCATGTGGAGACAGACAGCGCGGATCGTAAGAACCCGGATCATAAGGTGTTTAAGAGTAAGTACGGGAAGGAAGTGCGTTTTACCCCGGATTCGATTGTCATTACCAATAATCAGGGAAACAGGATAGAGATGACGGATGCAGAGGGTATCCATATCGTCAGTGCGCATTCGGTTGTGTTGGAGGCGCAGGAGGATATGACGATTACAAGCAATGCCGGTTCCCTGCTTGTGGCAGGGGCTTCTTCGGTAAGCTTTAAACAGAAGGGAACCAGTATAGAGTTGGAAAATGATATTTCTTTTGTGGGCGGCAATTTAAAGATACAGTAGAGTGCCCGGCAGATATGTGCAGAGGGAGGCGGTTGGATGGTGTGTCGGGAAAAATTGATGGCAGACGCCCGGAAATGGGGAGCGGAGCTGTTCACATCCAGAATACGATTGCTGGAAAGAGAGTATGAGAAAGCTGAGCGTAGGGAGGAAGTAGTGAAGGCCTTTGCAAAACTGTTCCGGCAGTGGGAGGAACAGACTGAGGCGGAGGCGGCAAGCGTAGGAATCTGTTATCTGTATAGCAGTATTCTTATGCGGACGGGAGAGCTGCGCCTGACTGTGTATGGAAAAGAGCTTTATATGGATTCTAATCAAGTGGAGCTGTCATGGATTCCGCCCTGCTTTTTTCAGATGTATGAGGAGGATATCCCCGTGA
Organism: uncultured Lachnospiraceae bacterium; assembly: GCA_947037115.1. Taxonomy (GTDB): domain Bacteria; phylum Bacillota; class Clostridia; order Lachnospirales; family Lachnospiraceae; genus UBA3282. The sequence goes on along the minus strand of CAMQTN010000006.1, from coordinate 65,406 downwards.
TCATTGAGAAACTGCAAAAGGAACATCCTCGCATCTACCAATATGAGAAAGACGCGGTACGGTATCAGTATGCCGAATATTATTATGCGGCCATAGCTGCTTTGTGCAGGGATATGTTGGATGAAATCAAAAACTGTGAAGCGTACAGGTTGTTGAAAAAAACAGATGATTTTTTCTTTTTCTTCGGAAGATGGCGGGGAGAAGCGGAGAAATTGGAAAGTGGGTATTGATATGTATAAGAGGTACTTTACACTTAGCGCACAGGAGGGAAATCCCCTGCCGCAGATCATGAATTGGTATGGGAAACTGGACGTAAGGAAACTGAACAGGAAAGATTATGGAGAAATCCCCGGACATTTGCGGCTGGAAATGCGGATCGGCATGGACGCTTTTTATCCTGATATTATGATAAATCCGGTGCTGATGGTGTCGGAGAAGGTCATGGAGGTCATAAAATTGTATGACAGCCGGATGGCATTTATTTTTGTGGCGTTGTTTGATACGCAAAAAGAAGAGAGTAAAACCTATTATTGTCCGGTATTGGCGGAAGATTATGCCGGACGGGAAGAAGCTATATACAGAGTAAAGGCAGGAAACGGATATGAGATCAGAATATGCGAGGAACTGGCGGAGAGTCTGCTGAGTAGAGGTGCAGCAGGGATGGAAATTTCTCCGGGAGAAGGCGGAGAAAAAGTTGTTGATGAAGCTGCGGGAAGCGGAGGATGCAGTTAAAGATGAAAGTGTCTGGATGAGTTTGGATGAACTGAAGAAATGGCAGTAAAGACCATTCAGGAGATATATGCTCGAATTGAGGATATACAGCAATTCCCGTATATGGGTTCTGATCTTGCTAAGCGAGTCGGCTTTCGAACAGATTATAAATATGCGATTAGTGGGAATTATGTTGTGCTGTACAAGATAGGAAAAGAATATGTTGAGACTTACCGTGTGGTGAATCGGTACCAGGAAAAATTTTTGGACGACATTTAAAGATATGGTATATTCCCAGTGGACAGTGATTGTATACATTGAACAAATATGTAAAGCAAATGATGAAATATGATTGATGAATTTTTACATATCGAATATAATAGAAGCTGAAAGGAGTGATATTATGGCACAGGTAATGGTTAATTTTAGAATGGATGAAGATTTAAAAAAAAGCATGGAACAGACTTGTAAAGATATGGGACTTACCTTGACGGCTGCTTTTACGATGTTTGCAACAAAGGTTACCAGAGAACAGCGCATACCCTTTGAGATTGTGGCAGACCCGTTCTACAGCAGAACAAATATAGAGCGTCTGGAAAGTGCAGCAGCAGATGCGAACGCGGGAAGAAATATGTCCGAGCATGAGCTGATAGAGGAATGACAATGAAAAAGGTATGGCATGATGAAGCGCGGGAATTGCACATTGAAAAGCAGGCCGGGATGTGGTACAGTGAAGTGTGTGCAGCTTCGGATTGCGGGAAACATAAGAATGGGGGTATGGCGATGGAACAGTATAAACAGGAGTTTATCGGCTTCATGGTGGAGAGCCGTGTACTACAGTTTGGAGATTTTACCTTGAAGAGCGGCAGGAAATCCCCGTTTTTCATGAACGCGGGCGCCTATGTGACGGGCTCGCAGTTAAAGAGGCTTGGCGAGTATTATGCGAAAGCGATTTATGACCGCTATGGACTGGATTTTGACGTCCTTTTTGGGCCTGCCTATAAAGGGATTCCCCTCACCGTGGCGACAACCATGGCGATCAGCGAACTCTATGGAAAAGAGATCCGCTATTGCTCAAACAGAAAAGAAGTGAAGGATCACGGAGATACGGGCATTCTGCTTGGCAGTAAATTAAAGGATGGCGACAGGGTGGTGATCATCGAGGACGTGACTACATCCGGAAAATCTATCGAGGAGACGTTCCCCATTCTCAAGGCACAGGCCGACGTCACGATTCAGGGACTTATGGTTTCCTTAAATCGTATGGAGAAGGGGCTTGCGGGCGAGAAGAGCGCGCTGGAGGAAATTAAGGAGAAATATGGTTTTGAGACAGGTGCCATTGTGACCATGGACGAAGTGGTGGAGTGCCTCTACAATAAGCCCTGCGACGGAACCGTATACATTGACGACGAGTTAAAGAGCAGGATAGACGCATACTATGACACCTACGGGGCAAAGTAAAAGAAAAGGAGCGGATATGGGCATGGAGGAGAAAACCTATAAGACTATGGGCGGTTCGGGTGCGCTGAACATCACGATCGGCGTGGTGACTTTGGTGGTAGGCGTGGCCGCAGGCGTGCTTCTGATCATCAGCGGCGCGAAGCTTCTGGCGGGAAGAAACAAGATCTTATTTTAGAGAGAAAAGGTATTTTCGGATAACTCGAGAATACCTTCTTTCATTTATAAGCGCATAAGAAAAGCAAAGTACCGTCGCAAAAAGAGCTGCGGCTGAAGACATTTGCTTTTCTTGTGGGTTTGGAATTAAGGAGAATAGCGATGAAAAACAATTTCATGTTTACCACGAAAGAGCACACCCTGAAGGGGATTATGGCTACGATTCTCGGCGTGATCTCTCTGACGTCGCTGGTTTACATAATTGTAGACAGCTACCGAAAGGCAGGTGAGGTTCCCATCCAGTATGGGGCGGTGGCATTTCTCACCATGATTTTTGCCTTTGTGGGCATTGTACTGGGAGTGATTTCGAAATCGGAGCGGGATAAGTTCTATTTTTTCAGTTATTTGGGTATTTTATTAAATGTGCTGGTTCTGGCGGCGCTCAGCGTGATTTTGTATGCGGGGGCCTACGCCTGATTTTGCTGGCAGGAAGGAGCGGAACAGATATGAGAAAGGAAGAGCTGGTTGAGGAGCGATATGGACTGGCGCTTGCACGGATCAGGGAAATACCGGATGAGTCAATCTGCGGCGGGACATACCGGGATTATTTCAAATGGATGGCAGAGTTTGTGCTGCTGATGGATCAGGCTTTGGCGCTTGTGGAGAGCGGCAGGCTTTTTCAGTTGACGATGGAAGAGCTGAAAGAGCAAAATCAGCTGCTTTATGCGGATATTCTGCCGGAGCGTTACGGGGAGAGTTATGCCAATCCGGATTACGCCGTTGATCGACTTGGCGAGTCAATTGGTCAGATGCTGTCTTTTCTGTACGCGGAACTTCGCAGTATGATTCCTTCGGCTTTTGAGAGAAACCGCGCCGCCATGACAATCCGCATGGAACTGCTCTTGGAGGCCTACCAGTTCTTTGTCTGCGCGGCACAGGAGAGGAGGAAGCCTGATGCGGAGGAGCTGCGGCAGATCCTCTACTGGTACGTGAGCGACTATTACGAGGCAGAGTTTGAGGAGAAGACGGAGGTCCTTCTGAATGCGGACAGGGACTTTGCGAGAAGGATTATTATGGAGAGCGATCTGTCCGATCTGCGTTATCTCTACTATTTCGGGGAATATATCACGGAGAACGAGCTGGGAACGGCGGCCCATTTAAGCAGCCTGTCTGATGTGGAAATCAAAAAGATGGCGGACACTTTCACGGAAGGGTACCGCATCGGGTTTGAGGTGACGGGCAAGGATATCTCCATCAAGGAGACGGTGGCAATCCGCTATTTTCTGGGGTTTGAACGGGTGATCCGCCAGGCGGTTCACAATTTTGACCAAATCGGTCTACAATCTGCTTTCTACAGGGCGGGCGCCAATATTTTTCAGGGCAGGAATGTCCATAAGAACGGGTATTTTGGTGCAAATCCCAACAGGCAGTACGATTATGACCATAAGGAGGACTGGGCCCTTTTTCTGGATGGCGCGCTTGCGGGGCGCAGAGTCGAGGCTGTGCGGAATGTGTTTGAGCGGTACAGGGAGCTTGCGGCGCTCTATGGCGGCCCGGCGGTTGTGGAGAGTTTCGGGGAGGAGCCCTTTGTGCCGGTGACAAAGAGTACGGCATGCCGTTTCAGTGAAAAGCAGCAGAAACTTTCTGTTGAGAACACGGGGCAGATATCGGCTGTACAGAACGAATATATTAGGGGAGAGGAGCACAGTTTTACAATCATTGCTTTTCCCGTGCCGCAGATCGGGGCGCGCTACAGTGAAATCTTTGACGATGTGGTACGCATAAACACTTTAGACTATATGCTCTACCGGGATATCCAGCAGAAGATCATAGACGAGCTGGACAAGGGATCGACTGTAATAGTCAAAGGCAGAGGAGACAACTGCACGGATATGAAAGTGCAGCTTCACCGGCTGGAGGATCCTCTCACACAGACGAATTTTGAGAACTGTGTGGCTGACGTCAATATTCCGGTGGGCGAGGTGTTTACTTCGCCCCGGCTGACAGGAACGGAGGGAATATTGCACGTGACGCGCGTATTTTTATCCGGGCTGGAGTACCGTGACCTGCGGATGACCTTTGAGGACGGCTTTGTGACGGATTATAGCTGTAAAAACTTTCCTGACGAGGAGGAATGCCGAAGATATATCAGGGACAATGTGCTCTTTCACCACGAACGTCTGCCGCTTGGGGAGTTTGCCATCGGTACGAATACGACAGCTTACAAAATTGCCAGAAAGTACGGCATCGAGGATAAACTGCCGATCCTGATTGCGGAGAAAACGGGCCCGCACTTTGCGCTGGGGGATACCTGCTATTCCCACGAGGAGGAGGTGCGGAGTTTTAACCCGGACGGCAGGGAGATTGTAGCCAGGGAGAACGAGGTGTCAGCTTTACGTGACACGGATGTCAGCAAGGCTTATTTCCAGTGCCATACGGATATTACGATCCCTTATGACGAACTGGGAGAGATTTCCGTGTTGACTGCTTCGGGTGAGAAGCGTGTTATTATCCAGAACGGTCAATTTGTTCTGCCGGGGTGTGAAGAGCTGAATGTGGCGCTGCGGGAGTGAGAGAGGGGAAAAACAGTTGCGAAATCTGGGAAAATCTAGTACACTGTAGATTAAGAAACTTTGGTTTTCTACAAGATGTTGTGGTAATAGGAGGTATTTGCAAATGGCACAGGTAGGCATCGTGATGGGCAGTGATTCTGATATGCCTGTTATGGCGAAGGCGGCAGATATTTTGGAGGAGCTTGGGATCTCTTACGAGATGACGATTATTTCTGCCCACAGGGAGCCCGATGTGTTCTTTGAATATGCGAAGAGCGCGGAGGAAAAGGGTTTTAAGGTGATTATCGCGGGAGCCGGGAAGGCGGCGCATCTGCCGGGAATGTGTGCGGCGATTTTTCCCATGCCGGTGATTGGCGTGCCCATGAAGACTTCGGATTTGGGCGGTGTGGATTCCCTCTATTCTATTGTGCAGATGCCCTCGGGCATTCCGGTGGCCACGGTGGCAATCGGCGGCGGGCAGAATGCGGGGATCCTTGCGGCGAAGATACTGGCAGTCTCTGATCAGGCGCTTCTGGAGCGGGTGAAGACATACGCGCAGAGCCTTAAGGAGAGCGTGCAGGAGAAGGATGCGAGGCTTCAGGAGGTCGGTTATAAGACGTACCTGAAAGCATGATATCATGTGTGCAGAGGAAAACAGGCGGCTGCGCAGCGGACAAGGAGGCAATATGGATTACAAGGCAGCGGGCGTTGATATCGAAGCGGGATACCGCTCGGTAGAGCTGATGAAGCAGTATGTGAAAGGAACGATGAGACCGGAGGTAATGGGCGGGCTGGGTGGTTTTTCGGGCGCGTTCTCCCTGGCGAAGATCAAAAATATGGAAAAACCGGTGCTTCTGTCGGGAACCGACGGTGTGGGTACCAAAATCCAGCTGGCTTATCTTTTGGATAAGCATGATACCGTGGGGATTGACTGTGTGGCCATGTGTGTCAACGATGTGGTCTGCGCGGGGGCGGAGCCGCTGTTTTTCCTGGATTACATAGCCTGCGGCAAAAATTATCCGGAAAAGATTGCGGCCATCGTGAAAGGCGTGGCGGAAGGCTGTAAGCAGGCAGGCGCGGCGCTGATCGGCGGAGAGACGGCGGAACATCCGGGACTGATGCCGGAGCAGGAGTATGACCTGGCCGGATTCGCAGTGGGTGTGGCAGAGGAGAAAGATCTGATTACGGGAGCGGATATCAGGCCCGGGGATGTGCTTGTGGGCATTGCTTCGTCAGGTGTGCACAGCAACGGTTTTTCGCTGGTGCGCAAGGTGTTCGGTGTGACGAAGGAGAAGCTTTCCGTTCATTATGACGAGCTGGGTGCGACCCTTGGGGAGACACTGCTTACGCCCACCAGGATTTATGTGAAGGCTCTCGGGGCGGTGAAGGCGGCAGGCGTTACCATCAAGGGATGCAGCCATATCACGGGCGGAGGATTTTATGAGAATATTCCGAGAATGCTTCCGGAGGGCGTGTCCGCAAAGGTGAAAACAGGCAGCTTTGAGATACCGCCCATTTTTGGGCTGTTGCAGAGAACAGGCGGCCTGGAGGAAAAAATGATGTACAACACCTACAACATGGGGCTTGGTATGGTATTCGCCGTGGAGGCCGGTCAGGTGGACACGGCGCTTGCGGCGCTGCGAGGGGCCGGCGAGAAGGCATGGGCGGTTGGAGAGGCCGTGGACGGCGGCCATGAGGTTATATTCGGATAGACGTGTGAGAGGGATTTTTGAGGAACGGAGGAAGGGCTGATGCTGAGAGTTGTGGTGTGTGTGTCCGGAGGGGGTACGAACCTGCAGGCGATTATCGATGGCATAGCGCAGGGAGCGGTCTGCCAGACAGAGCTTGTGAGAGTGGTGTGCAACAATCCCGGCGCCTACGCTCTTGTGCGGGCGAAGGAGGCAGGGATTGAGTCGGTGTGCGTGTCCCCGAAAGATTATGAGGACAGGGCAGGATTTGAGGAGGCGCTGATCCGCAGTGTGGAGGAAGCAGAGCCCGATTTGATTGTGCTGGCCGGATTCATGGTGAAAGTGCCTGAGAAGATGGTGAAGCAGTATGAGAACCGGATCATCAACGTGCATCCGTCTCTGATCCCGGCATTCTGCGGTACCGGCTATTACGGGTTGAGAGTGCATGAGGCCGCCCTTGCAAGGGGCGTGAAAATCACCGGGGCTACGGTGCATTTCGTGAACGAGGGTATGGACACGGGCCCGATCATCAAGCAGAAGGCCGTGAAGGTGCACGAGGGGGACACGCCTGAGATTTTACAAAAAAGGGTGATGGAGGAGGCCGAGTGGGTGCTTCTGCCCTGGTGTATCAGCCTGATCGCCACGGGTCATGTAAAAGTGGAAAACGGCCGGGTGACGGTTCAGGAATAGTGTGAGAAGTACCTCCGGCCATTTACAGCAGAGGCTGTTTCGTGGGGAAGTGCTAAGTCTCACACAGGAGAATGCCGGAAAACAGGCATTCCCCGTATGGTGGAAGATTTGAAAGGAATGGAAGGACAATGAAAGTTTTAATTGTGGGAAGCGGCGGCAGGGAACATGCCATTGCGGCGGCCGTGGCAAAGAGTCCAAGGGCGGATAAAATATACTGCGCACCCGGTAATGCGGGGATCGGGCAGATCGCGGAGTGCGTGCCCATTGGCGCCATGGAGTTTGACAGGCTGGTGGCTTTTGCGAAGGAGAAGGCCATTGATCTGACCATCGTGGGTATGGACGACCCGCTGGTGGGCGGCCTTGTGGACGAGATGGAGGCAGCTGGGCTGCGGGTGTTCGGCCCCCGGAAAAATGCGGCGGTTCTGGAGGGGAGCAAAGTGTTTTCCAAGGATTTGATGAAGAAGTATCAGATTCCCACGGCGGCTTATGAGAACTTTGACGATCCCCAGGAGGCTCTTAAGTATCTGGAAACCGCGAAGATGCCCGTAGTATTAAAAGCGGACGGTCTTGCGCTGGGGAAGGGCGTACTGATCTGCGAGACGCTGGAAGAGGCAAAAGAGGGCGTCCGCACGATTATGGAGGATAAAAAGTTCGGGGCAGCGGGGAACCGTATGGTGATCGAAGAATTTATGACGGGACGGGAGGTTTCCGTCCTCTCCTTCGTGGACGGCAGGACGATCAGGATCATGTCTTCCGCCCAGGACCACAAGCGGGCTCTGGACGGGGATCAGGGACTGAATACCGGCGGCATGGGCACGTTTTCGCCCAGCCCTTTCTATACGGACGAGGTGGATGCGTTTTGTCATAAGTACATTTATCAGGCCACCGTGGACGCTATGGCGGCGGAGGGCAGACCCTTTAAGGGGGTGATTTTCTTCGGACTGATGCTGACGGAGGATGGGCCGAAGGTGTTAGAGTACAATGCGCGGTTTGGGGATCCCGAGGCGCAGGTGGTGTTACCCCGTATGAAAAACGACATGATCGACGTGGTTGAGGCATGTATTGACGGACGGCTTGACCAGATGGAGCTCACCTTTGAAGATAACGCGGCAGTCTGCGTGATTCTGGCTTCGGAGGGATATCCGGTGTCCTATGAGAAGGGTTTTGCGGTTGAAGGACTGGAAAACTTTGAGAACAAGGACGGTTATTACTGCTTCCACGCGGGAACAAAACTGGATAATGACAGAATTGTCACTAATGGCGGCAGGGTGCTCGGCGTTACGGCAAAGGGGAAAACGTTACAGGAAGCGCGGGCGAATGCCTACGCGGCGACAGAATGGGTGCATTTTGACCATCAGTACATGCGGCATGACATCGGGAAAGCTATTGATGAAATATAAAAGATACAGTGTAAATGTGTAAATGATTGAGGGACAGGGCAGAGCATTTCGGAAGTCGGAAGTGCGGGAACTCGATCGACAGAGGGGAGTGGTACTGTGGGCAGCGACAGGGAAGAAAAAATTCAAATGTTCAAGAAGGAGTTCAATGCGGTCAACACTTACAACAGGCCGACTTATTGTGACAAGTGCGGCGGTGTTATGGTCTTTAAAGGTGTGGGAGAGTATCGGTGTGAAAGGTGCGGCTATGTGGACTACGACGATTACGGAAAGACGCGCAATTATATCGAAAAGCATTCGGGAGCCAACGCGGCCCAGGTGTCCAAAGCCACTGGCGTGAGCCAGAAGGCAATCAGGGAATTGCTCAAGGAGGCAAGGCTTGAGATATCGCCCGATTCTACCATTTTTCTGCGCTGTGAAATCTGCGGCGCGGCGATACGCGGGGGACGGTATTGCTCCAAGTGTGAAACAGCTTACCACAAAAATGTGGAAGAGATGGCGAGAAGATCAAGACATCAGGACGATATGTTTGGTTACAGTACGGAGAAACGTAAAAGAGATGAAGGGTCGAAGCGCTTTACAAGAGAATAGCGTGAAAAGAACTTTTAAAACTCAGCAGCAGAGGCTGTTTCGTTAAGAAGTTCTAAGTTTCGCGCAAAAACCTGACAGAGGAGAAAAGAATGAAGATGCGAAAGAACGAGAGGATAAGCGGAAGAGGAAGGCATTCGATGAGAATGTTTGCCGTTTTGGGAGCGGCGCTGTTTCTCATTTGGTGCGATCCGATGGTGAGCCGTGCAGAGGCTACGGGCACTGTGATCCCCAGTTCCGTCAACATCAGAAAAGAACCGGTGCCGGACAGCGAAGTGATCGGCAGTACCACCGGTGGAAAAGTAATCACAATCAAGGGGAAGGTGGACGCTTCCGGCTATACCTGGTATCAGGTATATGTACAGGGTGATACTTTGGGGTATGTGCGCGCCGATATGGTGAAGGAGAAGGGAGACGGGGATATCCCCACGGTCTCTGCGCCGTCGGGCGGCGGCTCGGATGCTTCTTTAGAGGGAGGATCGGAGTCGGGTGAATCCGGGGAATCTGCCTCTGGCGGCGGCGCACAGGTACAGGCCCAGCAGGAAATGGCAAAGCAGTATGGCACAACCAGCGTACAGACGAAAGTGCGCCCGGATCCTTCCACCTCTAACAATCCGGTGGAATCGATTGCACCCGGTACGCAGGTGGTGGTGAGCGGGCAGTCGGAGGGAAGCGACGGCAAAACCTGGTATTACGTCACCTTCACGGGTTCCGACGGCTCGGAGAAGACCGGTTATATCCGCTCCGATCTTCTGGAGCTTGGCGAGATGCTCCCGGCAGAGGAGGAGGCGCCTGTGGAAGAACCGCAGGAGGCGCCTGAGGAGCCGGAGATACCGGTAAGCAATGATTATGAAGTTGGGATAGAGACAGATGCCGAAGGGGAACAGGTTTGGTACATTTACGATCATGTGACAGGGCAGCAGCAGAAGCTTGTGCCGCTTCTGGAGGCGTCTTATGCGCAGGCGCTTGGCAATACGGAGGACACAGACACCATTGTCAAACAGCGTATTGTGATCGTAGTGCTGGCTGTACTTCTGGCAGTGTTTGTGATTACGGTGATCGTCATGGCGTTTAAACTGCGGGATGCTAACTATGAGGATTATGAGGACGATGACGATGAGGACGAGGAAGATGAGGATGACGAAGAAGAAGAGGAATCTGTGAGCCGAAGGGCTGTCAGAAGAGAAAAAGAGACACAGGAGCGGCAGCAAAGGCGCAGGACGGCCGAGGATGAGGAGGAGCGCAGACCCCGCAGACGCGAGGAGGGTGAGGAGCGCAGATCCCGCAGACGTGAGGAAGCTGAACCTGCAGCCAGAGCAAAATCTGACAGGACGGCGCGCAGACGGCGCGAGATATCCTATGAGGACGGACCGGATGTGGAGGAAGCTGTCAGACCTGCAAAAACACGTAAAGCCAAGAATTTTCTTCTGGATGACGATGAGTTTGAGTTTGAATTTTTAAACATGGATGATAAGGATCTGAAATAAAGAACGGGGAAGTGTTGCATGCTTATCGAGATAGATTTTAACAGTGATCAGGCGATCTATATGCAGCTGCGGGATCAGATCATTATGGGGATCGCATCTGCCCGGTTTCAGGAGGGAGATATGCTGCCCTCGGTCAGACAGCTGGCGGATACCATCGGCGTCAATATGCACACGGTCAATAAGGCGTATACCGTTTTGAAACAGGAGGGTTACGTCAAAGTGGACCGCAGGAAGGGCGTGATGGTGGCCGTGGACATTGACAGGATGCGGGCCCTAGAGGAGATCCGGGAGGAGCTGCTTGTCACCCTGGCAAAAGCAAGCTGTAAGAATATTTCCGGCGAAGAAGTGCATGCTCTTATAGATGAAATTTATGAGGAATATGGGAAAGGAATGGAAGACTAAATGCAGCCACAATTTACGGATAAGGCGAGGGCAGCCCTTGCTCTTGCGGAGCGGGCGGCCAGAAGTCTGCGGCAGAGTTATGTGGGAAGCGAGCATATCCTGTTAGGCCTCCTGCGGGAGAATACGGGCGTTGCGGCGACCGTGCTTTTAAATAACGGTGTGGATGTCCTGCAGCTGAAGGAAATGATCAAGGACTTGATTGTGCCGGAGACCTCTGTGCTGATTGCGGAGAGGGACGGTTATTCTCCGCGTGCACTGGCCATTTTGGAGGAGGCGCACAGGCAGGCGGAACGGTTTCGCAGTGAGAAGACGGGGACGGAGCATATCCTTCTGGCGCTTTTGAAAGAGGGAGAGAATGTGGCGGTCAGACTCTTAAATACCATGGGTATCTCGGTGCAGAAACTCTATGTGGATGTGCTGGTGGCTATGGGCGAGGACGGCGCGCTCTACAAGGAAGATCTGGGCAGAAAGCAGAATAAGAAAAAGGGAAGTACCTCAACCCTCGATCATTACAGCAGGGATTTGACGGCGCTTGCCCGCGAGGGAAAACTCGACCCCGTGATCGGCAGGGAAGATGAGATTACGAGGGTGGTACAGATCCTTTCCCGCCGTACCAAAAATAACCCCTGTCTGGTAGGAGAACCGGGCGTGGGCAAAACGGCGGTGGTGGAGGGACTCGCCGCCAGAATCGTGACCGGCGACGTGCCTTTTACGGTACAGAATAAGCGGCTTTTGACGCTGGATCTCTCGGGCATGGTGGCGGGCAGTAAATACCGCGGTGAGTTCGAGGAACGTATCAAGAAAGTGATAAAAGAGGTGATTGAAGACGGCAATATCATCCTCTTTCTGGATGAGATGCACACCATTATCGGTGCAGGCGGCGCGGAGGGCGCCATCGACGCTTCCAACATCTTAAAACCCTCTCTCGCGAGGGGGGAAATTCAGCTGATCGGTGCGACTACCATTGCAGAATACCGCAAATATGTGGAGAAGGACGCCGCTCTGGAGAGAAGATTCCATCCGGTGACGGTGGAGGAACCCTCTCTCGAGGAGACAGAGAATATCCTGAAAGGCATTGCCCACAAGTATGAGGAACACCACCGGGTTACCATTACCCCTGAGGCGATCAGCGCTGCGGTGGCTCTGTCGGCGCGCTATATCAATGACAGGAACCTTCCGGATAAGGCGATTGACCTGATTGATGAAGCATCGGCGGCTGTGCGTCTGCATGTGGCAAAACAGCCTGACAAGCTGCAGGAACTTTCTGAGGAGATTGATAAGATTGATCTGCAGATTGAGCGGTCGATCCGTATGGAGGCGTTCACACAGGCGGCGGAGCTCAAGAAAAAACAGGAAAACTGTATCAGAAAATATGACCGTCTGGTGAAGCGGCTTGAGCAGGAGGAACAGAGCCGCGCCTACGTGGTAGGTGAAAATGAGATCGCAGAGGTGGTCTCGCTCTGGACCAGAATCCCGGTGAAGAAGCTGGCGGAGAAAGAAAGCGAGAGGCTTCTCAAACTGGAATCTATCCTGCACAAGCGGGTGATTGGCCAGGAGGAGGCTGTGGTGGCAGTAGCAAAGGCCATGCGCCGCGGCAGGGTGGGGCTGCAGGATCCCAACAGGCCCATCGGTTCTTTCCTGTTTCTGGGGCCTACGGGCGTGGGCAAGACGGAGCTGTCCAAGGCTTTGGCTGAGGCCATGTTCGGTTCGGAGAATGCTCTGATCCGTGTGGATATGTCGGAATATATGGAAGGACATTCGGTGTCCAAGATGATCGGTTCTCCTCCGGGATATGTGGGTTTTGAGGAGGGAGGGCAGCTCTCCGAGAAGATCCGCAGAAATCCCTACTCGGTGGTGCTTTTTGATGAGATAGAAAAAGCCCATCCGGATGTGTTTAACGTATTGCTTCAGGTTCTTGACGACGGACATATCACGGATTCCAAGGGGCGGAAGGTGAGTTTCAAGAATACCATTCTGATCATGACTTCAAATGCCGGCGCACAGCGGATCATTGACCCGAAAAATCTGGGATTTGGCGCGGCTGAGACCGAGAAGCAGAGCTACGATAAAATGAAGGGCAATGTGATGGAGGAGGTCAAGCGCCTTTTCAAGCCGGAATTTATCAACAGAATTGATGAGATTATGGTGTTCCATCCGCTGAATAAGGACGATATGAAGGCGATTGTAACGCTGCTTGCCAAAAATCTGTCGAAGCGGTGCAGGGAGCAGATGGATATCGATCTGACTGTGGGTTCCGCCGTAAAAGAGCATCTGATCGAGAAGCACATGGACGCAAAGATGGGGGCAAGACCCATGAAGCGGGCGATCCAGTCGGAGATTGAAGACGCGCTGGCGGAGGAAATACTGGCCGGAAAGGTGAAAAGCGGTGACAGGGTGACGGTGGGGCTTAAGAGCAGGAAAATAACCTTCACGGTAAAACCGGTGTAAGCGCATATAGCGCAGATGTCATAATATGGAACCAATGCAGGAAAATAAGACATAATAAGACACAGGAGGAAAATACGATGGCTGTAGTAGAGGAGTTACTGCGCGCAGAGAGTGACAGGACAATCAGTTTTGGCAATCACAGTCTGGCAGCTAAGGCGAAACTGGAGGATTACGAGCACGGCGGTAATCTGTACAAGGTAAAGACATTCAGGGAGCTGACTAAGCTGGAGAAGAACGGTATGTTTGCTTACGAGTCGGAGCCGGGGACCAGTGTGAATCATTTTGAGGAGACGGAGGAAGGCCTTACCTTCAAAGTAGAGGGGGATGAGGATGCACAGATCACCGTGGGACTTGAGGAGGACACGGTGTATAAGGTGTATGTGAACGGCGCAAATGTGGGCGAGATGAAGACGAATCTGAGCGGGAAGCTGAGTATCAGCGTGGAGCTTGCTAGCGTCGGTGAAGTAGAAGTTAAGATTGTAAAATAGACAGTTAAAAGAATGGGGGTCTTTCAACGGGCATGTGTCATATCTGGTTGGAGGGCCTCTTCTTATGCGCGGCCCGCACAGAAAAAATCTGGCGGTCCCGCAGGAGGAGAACGGATGGCAAAGGGGAAGATGACAGTATTTTTTTGTCAAAATTGCGGATACGAATCCGCCAAATGGCTGGGACAGTGTCCCGGATGTAAAGAGTGGAATACGATGGTGGAGGAGCCGGCGGTGAGAAAGGGGACCGGCAGTTCGGGAGGCGGTATGTCCGGGAGGAGAACCGCATCGCCGGTGAGCCTGAACGAGGTGGATCTGCGGGAAGGCGAACGTATGACCACACATATCATAGAGCTGGACAGGGTGCTTGGCGGCGGCATTGTGCCGGGGTCTCTCACTCTGGTAGGCGGTGATCCCGGAATCGGCAAATCAACGCTTCTGCTGCAGGTGTGCAGGCACATGGCGGCGGATGGCCGGAAACTTCTGTATATTTCGGGGGAGGAATCCTTACAGCAGATCAAGATCCGTGCCAACCGGATCGGGGAATTTTCGGACAATTTGCAGCTTTTATGCGAAACCAGCCTGGAGACAGTGGAGCAGACCATCCGAAAAGAGGCGCCGGCGGTGGCGGTTATCGATTCGATCCAGACGATGTACCGTGAGGAGATTTCTTCTGCGCCGGGAAGCGTGTCCCAGGTGAGGGAGTCCACCAATGTGCTGATGCAGTTAGCCAAGGGGCTTGGCGTATCCATCCTGATCGTGGGCCATGTGACTAAGGAGGGGACTGTGGCCGGGCCTAGAGTATTGGAGCATATGGTTGATACGGTGCTCTATTTTGAGGGTGACAGGCACGCCTCCTACCGGATTCTGCGGGGTGTGAAAAACCGTTTTGGTTCCACCAATGAGATAGGCGTCTTTGAGATGAAAGAGGAAGGCCTGATGGAGGTGAGAAACGCCTCAGAGTTCATGTTGAGTGGAAAGCCCGAGGGGGCCAGCGGTTCCGTTGTATCCTGTTCCATGGAGGGGACAAGGCCCATGCTCCTGGAGATTCAGGCGCTTGTCTGCCACAGCAATTTCGGGATACCCAGACGGCAGGCAATCGGAATGGATTTTAACAGGCTGAATCTCCTGATGGCGGTTTTGGAGAAACGTCTGAATCTGCAGATGTCAGACTGCGACGCCTATGTGAATCTGGCGGGCGGCATGCGGATCGTGGAGCCGGCCATTGATCTTGGCGTTGCCATGGCTGTGGCTTCCAGCTTTAAAAACCGGGTAATAGACGATAAGACGATAGCCTTTGGGGAGATTGGTCTGAGCGGTGAGGTGCGCGGCGTCTCCATGGCGTCCCAGCGGGTGGCGGAGGCGGCGAAACTGGGTTTTACCACCTGTATCCTGCCGGCAGTAAACGCAGGGCAGATCAGGGAGAAACAGGGACTTACCGTCATCGGCGTCAGAACCGTGAGGGACGCCATCGACTTGATTTAGAGCCGTTTATGTGGTACGATAACTTGGATCGTCTAATTTACAAATGGGAATGAAGATCTGACAAAGGAGTCAGTATGAATAAGAAAAAACACGGCTTTTTGAGGAATATTCCTCTTCTGATCTTGGAGATCTGCGCCCTGTTAGTCTCTGTCGGTATCATGGTTGTGGTCGTCAGGATGACAGACGAGGTGGACCGCAGGGAGATCGATGAGGAAAAGATCCGGATCAACGATGAGGTGGTAAAGAAGAAAATCACGGATGTGGAGGAGACAGACGCGGAGAAGAAAGAAGAGGAAGAGGAGACTGTAAGCTACCGGAACATAGCGCTCTTTGGCGTGGATGCGAGAGACGGAGAGCTGGGCAGAGGAACCAGAAGCGATACCATCATGATTGCCAGTATCAATCAGAAGACACAGGAGGTTAAGCTGATATCCGTGTTCCGGGACACCTATTTGAATCTGAGTAACGACACTTACAATAAATGCAATACAGCCTACGCCCAGGGCGGGCCGGAGCAGGCGATCAACATGCTCAATATGAATCTGGATCTGGATATCACAGACTATGTCACCATCGGTTTTTCCGGTCTGATGGACGCGGTTGATGCACTGGGCGGCATAGAGATGGAGGTCACGGATGCGGAGATCTCCCATCTGAACAATTACCAGCTCTGCATGGCACAGGAGCTTGGCGTGGATTATACGCCGGTGGAGAAGAGCGGCAGGCAGCTTTTAAACGGTATGCAGGCCACGGCTTACTGCCGGATCCGATATACAAGAGGAGACGATTTCAGACGTGCGGAGAGACAGAGAGAGGTGCTCGCCGCCATGATGGAGAAGGCGCACGGCGCTTCCGTCGGTACATTGACTGAAATGGTTAATGCAGTGCTTCCCCAGGTGGAAACATCTCTTGGTGTGGATGAGATCCTGAGTGTTCTCGGAAGTGCGGCAGGTTATCATGTGACGGACAGCGACGGTTTCCCTTTCGAGGGCGGAAGGGCCGGCGCCAACGTGGGAAGCAAGGGAAGCTGTGTGATTCCCGTTGATCTGGAGGAGAATGTGAGACAGCTCCATCAGGTGCTTTACCCGGAGGAGAGATATGCGCCTTCGGGACAGGTGCACAGAATCAACGAGGAGATCAGGGAACAGACGGGAGAGTACCTGCAATGAAAAAGCTGTTGATATATTTAAAAGATTATAAGAAAGAGACTGTCTGTGCGCCGCTCTTTAAGATGCTTGAGGCGACTTTTGAACTGTTTGTGCCGCTTGTGATGGCGGATATCATCGATTACGGCATCAGGCAGGCGAACAGCGGCTATGTGCTCCGTTCCGGGCTTCTTCTGGTGGGGCTGGGACTGGTCGGGCTGCTCTGTTCCATTACGGCCCAGTATTTTGCGGCCAGGGCGGCGGTGGGTTTTTCCACAAAGCTCAAGCATTCACTCTTTGACCATATCCAGAGTCTTTCCTTTACGGAGATTGACACGCTGGGAACATCTACGCTGATTACGCGCATGACTTCCGATGTGAATCAGGTGCAAAACGGTGTCAATATGGTGTTACGGCTGTTTTTGCGTTCCCCTTTTATCGTGTTCGGCGCCATGGTTATGGCTTTCACCATCGATGTGCGCGCGGCCTTTATCTTTGTGGTGACGATACCGGTTCTCGCCGTGGTGGTCTTTGGGATCATGATGATTACCATGCCCATGTACAGGAAGGTGCAGGCAGGGCTGGACGCGGTGCTGGGGGCGACCAGGGAGAATCTGACAGGCGCAAGGGTGATCCGCGCTTTCCATAAGGAGGAGGAAGAGATCGAGAGATTTGAGGCGAAAAATGAAACGCTGGCAAATCTGCAGCTCCTTGTGGGAAGAATATCGGCATTGACCAATCCGGTTACGTATATTATCATCAATGCGGCTACCGTGATATTGCTTTATACGGGCGCGGTCCGTGTGGACGAGGCGAGTATTTCCCAGGGACAGGTGGTGGCGCTGGTCAACTACATGTCTCAGATTTTGGTGGAGCTCATTAAACTTGCGAATCTGATTATCACCATCACGAAGGCGTTGGCCTGCGCCAACCGGATCGAGTCCATCTTCGAGGTGGAGAACTCCATGCAGTGGGAACGACTGACACAGGAAAGCGGCCCGGTGGCAGAAAAGGACCGCCTGGATGGGAAGAAAGCGGCGCAGACGGAGGAAAATACGCTGGTTGTGGAGTTTGACCACGTGCACCTGACCTACGGGGGGGCCGGCGCAGAGTCCCTCTGCGATATTGACATGAAGGTAAAAAGAGGAGAGACTGTCGGCATCATAGGCGGTACGGGCTCCGGCAAATCCTCTCTGGTTCATATGATTCCCCGCTTTTATGATGCCACGAAAGGGACAGTCCGTGTGGACGGGCAGGATGTGGGAAACTACGGGATGGAAGCGCTTCGCCAGAAGGTCGGCATGGTGTTGCAGAAGGCGGTGCTTTTTCGTGGGACGATCAGGGATAATCTGCTGTGGGGCAACGGAGCCGCCACAGATGAGGAATTGTGGGAAGCCTTAAGGATTGCACAGGCAAAAGAGTTTGTGGAAGCTAAGGAGGGGGGCTTAGATGCGCCTGTGGCACAGGAGGGACGAAATCTTTCCGGCGGCCAGAGACAGCGTCTTACCATAGCGAGGGCCCTGGTGGCAAAGCCGGAGATTCTGATTCTGGACGACAGTGCGTCGGCTTTGGATTATGCCACGGACGCGGCCCTCAGAAAGGCGCTTAAGGAGCTTCCCGGCCAGACGACGGTGTTTATTGTATCCCAGCGTGCTTCCTCCATTATGCACGCGGATCAGATTATCGTGTTGGAGGACGGCGAGATGGCCGGCTGCGGAACCCATGAAGAGCTGCTGGAGGGCTGTGAGGTTTATCAGGAAATTTACTATTCCCAATTTGAACAGCGTGAGAGGAACGTCTAATCACTCGCGGCAAAGGCAGCTTCGCGCTGAGGTGCTGAATCTTGCGCAGGAGAATGGGAATGGCTGTATGATACAGAAAACAGGAGGATAACAGATGGGACAGAAGGAAACCTTCGGCAGAGTGCTTCGCTATATCAGAAAATATTGGCTGTATTTGGCGGTTTCCATCGTGATGGCGAGTGTGACAGTGGCATTGACCTTGTATTTTCCAATATTGACTGGAAGAGTCATTGATCTGGTGATCGGTCCGGGGCGGGTAGATTTCCCCGGTGTGTTTGCCATTCTCAGGCAGATGGCCGTTGTCGCTGTTCTGACCGGGGCGGCCCAGTGGGTCATGAATATCTGCAATAACAGGATGACCTATCGGATCGTGGAGGATATTCGGAACGAGGCCTTTCGCAGAATAGAGATTCTGCCCTTAAAATATATTGACGGCCATTCCTACGGCGAGGTAGTAAGCCGCGTGATTGCGGATGTGGACCAGTTTGCGGATGGTCTGCTGATGGGATTTACACAGTTTTTCACCGGTGTGATCACCATTCTCGGTACTTTGGGCTTTATGCTCAGCATCAATGTAGCTGTCACGGGTGTCGTTGTACTTGTGACGCCGTTGTCGTTTTTTGTCGCGGGCTTTATAGCCAAGAAAACCTTTACCATGTTTCATTTACAGTCGGAGACCAGAGGTGAACAGACTGCTCTGATTGAGGAAATGGTCGGGAATCAGAAAGTGGTGCAGGCATTTTCCCATGAGGATGAGGCGCTTTCGCAGTTTGATGAGATCAACGAAAGACTACAGGACTGCTCCCTGAGGGCCATCTTTTTTTCTTCTCTCACGAATCCCTCTACCAGATTTGTCAATAATCTGGTATATGCGGGTGTGGCGGTGGCGGGCGCTCTCTTTTCCATCCGCGGGGGAATCAGTGTGGGACAGCTTTCCTGTTTCCTCTCTTATGCGAATCAGTACACAAAGCCCTTCAATGAGATTTCGGGCGTGGTGACGGAACTACAGAATGCACTGGCATGCGCGGCCCGGATTTTTGCACTGATCGAGGAAGAACCTCAGGTTCCGGAACCGGAGAATGCAGCCGTACTGCGGGATGTGGAGGGACGCGTGGAACTCTCCCATGTGAACTTTTCTTACGTGCCGGAGAAGAAATTGATTACGGATTTCAATCTGGCGGTTGAACCGGGACAGCGGGTGGCTATTGTAGGGCCGACAGGCTGTGGAAAGACAACGGTTATCAACCTGCTTATGCGTTTCTATGATGTGGATCAGGGGAAAATTTGTGTGGACGGCGCGGATATCCGCGAGGTGACAAGAAAGAGCCTGAGAGAAAATTATGGTATGGTGCTGCAGGAGACATGGCTGAAGGCAGGGACAATCCGGGACAACATCGTGATGGGCAGGCCGGACGCCACGGAGGAGGAAGTGATTGCCGCCGCGAAGGCGTCTCATGCCCACAGTTTTATCAAGAGGCTTTCCAGAGGATATGACACAGTAATCGGTGAGGACGGCGGCAGTCTGTCACAGGGGCAGAAACAGCTTTTGTGCATTACCAGGGTAATGCTCTGCCTTCCTCCCATGCTGATTTTGGATGAGGCGACCTCTTCCATAGACACGAGAACGGAGATTCGGATTCAGAAGGCTTTTGCCACGATGATGAAGGGAAGAACCAGCTTTATTGTGGCCCACAGGCTTTCCACCATACGGGAAGCGGATGTGATTCTGGTTATGAAAGACGGCAATATTATCGAACAGGGAAATCACGGGACATTGCTTGAAAAGAAGGGATTTTATGCAAAACTCTATGAGAGTCAGTTCGCCTCGTAGTAGGCTGCGTCCCTGTTGTAGTCCATGGATTCAGAGCGGATGTCACTGATAACGCCGTTCTCCCATTCAAAGACCAGATACTGATAAACCACGGTGTGATGCTCCAGGTAGTCTTCTTCGGTTAAAAAGGCAAGAAGACCGTCCTTTTCGATTCCGTTATTCTCACAGAAGCTGTCAATGTCTATCGCGGCGCCGTCAATAAAGAAAGAGGGCAGAATGGTAGTCAGGCTGGCATCAAAGGGAATTTCCTCTGTGGGAAGGAAGCGGTAATCGCCGCCGCTTATACTGGACAGGATATCGTAATCCTGATAGGCGGCCAGAAAAACGTCTGCGCCGTCGCCGATTTTAACGCCGCGGATGGTCTGTGCCGTCTCCGCGTCCAGATCATAGTCGGTGGGAGACAAAAGAGGCTTTTCCTCACCGCAGGAGCAGACTGCAAGAGTAAGCGCAAGACAAAGTGCAGGGATTATTTTTTTTGACATGGGTGACTCCTCTCCTGTATGATTAGAATGAATCTGTAATCGAGTGGGAAGATTTTCCGCTCGCCGCGCAGCCCGCATGCTGCGGCAGCAACTATATACTATATGCGGGCGTGTGCATATAAAAAATCCGTGAGTAAAAACTCACGGGTCATGACAACAGGGGCAGTAGGAATCGAACCCACATCGATGGTTTTGGAGACCACTGTTCTACCTTTGAACTATGCCCCTTAGCAGTTTGGCAGTTATTATGAAAACCGCCGAAAATTATTATAGCACAGGTGGAAAAGAAGCGCAAGGAAATATTTACAGGAATGTATCAAAAGAAAGGAAAGGGACAAAGTATGTTAGAGCAGGCTGGATCGATGTTTGATGATATGGAGGCGATGATGCACCGCATTAAAAAGAAAGTTTACAAGGAGAGAATGGAAGTTTTCCGGGAGAAAAACAGTGACGCGCTGGCAGAGATGACGGGTTATGTGGAAAATGCAAAGGACAGAAAAGAGGCGGCGGCCCAGGTGGCGGCGGCATTTGCGGATGCGGTGGCGGCCCGCTTTGGCAGGAAGGGAAAGATCAGCAGCAGGAGCCAGATGGACATCAACCTGTATATGATTTATTATGTTTTCCCGTCGATTTTGTTGACGGAGAGCGAGTGCGCGGAAATTCTGGCGGACGCGCTCAGGGATGAATGGCGCGGGCGTTTCAGGGACAGCGCCCAGATCAATTACACCACATTTGAGGATCTGTGCGGGACGTTCCAGGAGAAAATTTTCGGGATATTCTAGGGATGGCCGCAGACTGGCCGCTTAAAAATTAAAATAGATAAAGGGATTATGTGCGCCCAAAATCAAAAAGGACACAGCCCATAAAAAGAGGATTCCATAGCAGACAGGTAACAGGAGGGCGGACACATGGGAGAGCAGTTTGTTCCGCTCCACAGCAGAACCGATGATTCTGGCAATTGGTGTTGCGAATAACAGCCCGGCAAGGAGGAAGAAACCATATTCGCGCATATATTTTACGAGCTCATCATTTATCATTTCAAAGGGGATCCCGTAATAACCCAGCATAGCCAGACAATATCGAATCCCGTCCCGCAGGTGAGGGAAATTAAAGAGCACCCAGGCAAAATTGATACAAAGTAATGTGACCACGCGCCATAAAATTTGTATTATCCTGTTGTCTCTCTGCTCCGGTTTAACGATATATTTTTCTATCACGAGGAGGAAAAAGTAGGTCAGGCCCCAAATGATAAAATTATAGTCTGCCCCATGCCATATGCCGGTCAACAGCCAGACAATCAGCAAATTGACAATATGTTTCGGCACAGAAGATTTGGAACCTCCAAGCGGAATATAAACGTAGTCCCGGAACCACTGCCCCAAAGAAATATGCCATCTTCTCCAGAATTCAGTAATGGAACGGGAAATATATGGATAATTGAAGTTTTCTTCAAACTCAAAACCGAATATTTTTCCCAGCCCGATTGCCATGTCGGAATATCCTGAAAAATCATAGAAAATCTGTAACGAATAGCAGATTGAACCCAGCCATAATAAGGACGGAGTAGTGGTATGCACATCAGACGCCTGAATATGCATGGCTACGATTGATAAATGGTTTGCCAGTAACACTTTTTTACAAAATCCCAACAGGAATCTCCGGGTCCCCTCGCCAAATTTATCTATGGAACAGGTGCGTTTCGCTATCTGCTGTTCTATCGAATGATACCGCACGATGGGGCCGGCAATCAATTGTGGGAAAAAAGAGATATACAGTGCAAGATAAAGAGGGTTTTTCTGTACGTTTACGCGCCCATAATAGACGTCTATAACGTATGACAGTGCCTGAAAGGTAAAGAAGGAGATGCCGATCGGCAATGCGATATCAGGCAGGGAAAGTTCCTTTTTAAACAGGGTGTTCCCTATGGATATGGCAAAATTCAGATATTTGTAGATAAATAAAAGAGCCAGATTCAAAGCGACATCTGCAAACAGGCAGAGTCTGGCCTGTCCATGCCGTGCCGCCATGTTAGCCCGGTGGATTAATAAGGAAAAACAGTAATTGAGTATGATAGAGAAAAGCATGATATATACGAAGTCCGGTTCGCCGTAGGCATAAAACAGAAAGCTTGCCGCAAGCAGGACATAATTCCGGTACTTTTCCCTGGAAAGATAGAAGAGACCTGTGACAAGGGGCAAAAATATAAAGGTAAACAGTAAGCTGGAAAAAACCATATTTGTGATCTCCCGTTACAGAATGAAATGGCAGTTAATGATAATGGAGTGAATCAGTTTTTAAAATCAATGAAGTTTAATTTGTCATTCTGGTCAGACAGGCAGTCGGCGTGATACAGGATGATTACCGCATCCGGAGCATATTGGTCGATATATTCCTTTGTAAACTGCTCCATTTCATCGTCGGCAACATATCGGACTTCCTGAAAACCCATGACCAGATAAGGAGTGAGGGCTTTGCCAAAAGAGTCCGTAAGAATCATGATTTTCCTGTCATTGGGACAATCTAGGTTTCTGTAATCATCGAGTGTATCATCAAAGACATGATCATAAGTGTATTTTGATTTCGTGTCTCTGTTTTGTAAAGGTTCCATGTCATACAGGAGTTGTGGCATACTGCCCTGTTCCGAATCGCTGAGACGCTGGATCGTTGTAGAAAATCTGGGAACGAACAGATTAAAATCATCAATGCCGGCAAAATAGCTGCCGGTTCGCTGCCCATATGATCCAAGATGCCACTTCTCATAGGTAATCACGTTGTAATTGTCAATATCGCTGATGCGCTCATCGACTTTGCAGTGAAGCTGATCAACCAGCCGGTCTTCCAGTTTGCCATAGGTGTAAAAGGCCGCTTCTGTGGTCCAGTGGTGGTCTGTTCTGTACATCATATCATATTGGTTGAGCCCGTCTTCATGCATAAGCTCCCGCAGATCCATAGTGGGAACGCCTGCCGGTTCAAGCAGCTCCATAAAATGGTCAATATTTGCATTCGCATAATCATAGATGCCTGTCGGTAGTTCCGGGTCGTATTTGCTGACTGTATAGGGAGGCACCACATAGATGAAAGCAATTCCCTTCTCTTTTAAATAGCGGTCTAAGGCAATCACATTGTCGGAATAGGTTTTCAGGAGGTTATCATCGGCAGGGGAATGCGGCTGCAGCAGGTATCCGTTATTCAATTTTATGATATTGTTCATTTCGTGCTGTCCCAACACGTTCCTGACTGCCCCATTAAAATTGATAAACTGCAGTTTCCCGTAGAAACTGGATGCTTCATCCGTCTCGAATTTATTTCCCAGATCGGCTGTCCACTCGTTATAGTCCGTAACATCATTTACATAGAAATCCACTAATCCCTGAAAACTCTTTATGCCAAGCAGTACAATTACAATCATAAAAACGACTGTGTACGTGAGATGTTTCCTGTTTTCTGAAGTTTTCGGACCTTCTTTAGAAATGGATGATAGAAAAGATTGTCTCATTGATTCCACACTTCCCCGCAAAGGTGTTTTTTGCCAACGCGCTGCCATACATTTTCTCATATCCGATACCTAAAGGCAAGGTATTTATGGATTTTTGATTGAGAGGCAGGAATATGGCGGGACAGTTGCCGGCTGCTTATACCTCCTCCAGAATTATGAAATCCCAGCAGGACAGGGTGAGCGGATCGCCGTCTTTCACGATATGTTCCCCTTCTTTTTTGCCCAGAAGTACATGGGCGTCCGGGCCGTGATACGCAGTCCGGACGGTTTCTTCGGAATAGTTGAAGTAGTAGGCGATTTTCTTTTGCAGACCGTTTGTGCCCCGTTTGATCACAATGGGATAAGTGTCGGGCTCCATGGGGATGCATGCCTTCTCACAGAGGAAGGAGAGCAGTTTTCCCAACACCTCCTGGTCAGTATAACAGCCCAGATAGGCGGCATAGCCCTGACCGAATTGGTTTCCTGTGATGGCGGCCTGGTCGCCCCAGTGGGAGTGCGCATAAAAGGCCAGTGTTTCGGCCTTGTCGGGGTTGAGAAGTTCCATCCAGTGATGGACGCAGTGAGCGTGCTCGTCTGAGCCGGAAGCCGTATTGACTGTATTGGTCATAATATTGCCCGGCTCTTTTTTTAACCCTACATTGACTCCGTCCGTAAACTGATCATAGGTCATGCCGAAAACATCAGTCAGCCCGTGTGGCAGATCGTCGTGATAGATTTTGAGCATTCTGTCTGCCACCGCGGTTTTGAAAGTGGAGAGCAGGACGCCGCCCGATTCCACATAGTGTTTCAGCGCGTCTGCCAGCTCATCGGAAACACTGTAGAGAGCAGGGGTAATGATCAGCTTGTATTGACCAAACTGATTAATGTCATTCGGTGAAAGAATATCGCATTCCACATTCAGCTCATAGAGTGAGTCAAAAACCCAACGGAAAATATCGTTGTAGGAGGGCCCGTTTGGAATGGAAAACCAGCGCAGGGCATCCAGAGATACATTGTCAAGAAGAATGCCAGCCTGGCAGTCTTTCTTTAAATTGACCAGATGAGTACCGCATTCTGAAAAGTCTGAGCCGATCCGGCAGGTTTCCCTGTAGGTGGCGTTTTCCCGCAGGTTGTGGCTTAAGACGCCTTTCCAGTAAGACTCGATGGCATTGTGGATGGAATGCCAGTGCCAGTATTCGACGGCGTTGGCTCCATTTGCAAGATGGCTGAACGCCTGCATGCGAAGCTGTCCGGGATAGGAAAGCCAGCCGTGGTTTCCCTGTGCCTGCGTTTCCAGAACCAGATAGTTGTCCTTTTTTAAGGAGCGGGCGATGGCGCCGCCGAAGGCGATCTCCTTGCCGGTCAGGTCCTGAGCGGAGGGATGATAGATGTCGCAGCCGGCAACCGTAACTGCGTCCGCGGCTTCCCATTGGTCAACTTCGGTCTGCATCCCGTAAGAATGACCAGTCCAGTCATAATCAAAATTGTGTGTGATAAACTGATCCGGACGCGCGTAGGAAGCGACGATTTCCTTCTGCCAGACAAGAAAATCCGTCACGAGTTTTCTCTGAAATTTCTGGTAGGCGGCGCCCAGACTTGCGTTGATGGTACCGCGCACGTCAGGGAAGTCCTCCCAGGCGTTGATTCGGTTGCTCCAGTAATCCAGTCCCCAGGCACGATTTAAAAGTTCCAGGTCGTCGTGAAAAAGCTCCCGGATATAAGTGACAAATTTCTTCTGGGCATAGGCGGAGCAGGTGTCGTAGGACTTGGTCTCATTGTCTAACTGAAAACCGATCATGTGATCGTATGCCTGCGCTTCCTCCATAAGTCTGCGGATGATCCGCTCTGCATGTTTCAGGTACATGGGATGGGCGATGTCCATATTCTGTCTGCGGCCATAGCGCTCCTGTCCTGTATGAGTCTCGGTGAGGATGTCAGGATACTTGCGTACAAGCCATGTGGGAACCGCGTAAGTGGGTGTGCCCACAATAACTGAAATGCCGTGCTTTTTGGAGCAGGTCAGCATCCGGTGCAGATGGGTAAAGTCGAAAACGCCATCCTGGGGTTCCCAGGTGCTCCATGTAGATTCTGCGATGCGGATTACGTTCATGCCCGCCCGTTTCATCATTTCCATATCCGTTTCCATACGGTCTGCGGGCAGATATTCGTCATAATATGCTGCGCCAAAGAGAAGTCTGTCTGTGTTCATCTGTTTTCCTCCCAAATGTTTGAAACGCCATACGCAGGTCTGCTGTGGAAAAGTCCTGTTACAGCATGGATTCCAGCCGGTCAACTGCGATGCGGATATATTCGCCAAGAGAATTTTCCGCGCATCCTGCAATATAGTGGTTGCAGCGGTTTACGGGAATCAGGATCTTGAAGGCTTTGCCTGCGCCAACGGCTGTGGCGACGGCCGGCGTGATTTCACCGAGCAGGGCGTTTGCAAAGACAATTCCCACAGGTCCTATGACGAAATCCGCGTCATTCACATTTACCAGAGCTGCGTTTTCTCCGGTAGCGCCGAAATCCGCACCCGCTTTCAGCATGGCGGCGGTGGCTGTAGTGTTGGTGCCGATGGCATAAAGCGCGGCATCGATCTGCCTTGTCCTGATCTGTTCTATGACTGTTTTGCCGATGCGGCCGCCCTGACCGTCTATGATGGTAATTTTCGTCATGAAATCCTGTGCCTCCCGATTTTCTTTTTTTATTAAAAGTATAGCACAGGAAAAAAGCGTATAAAACAAAAAAAATTTATTATACTACCTTTTAAATCGAGAGAATGGCAGTTATGAATTGGAGAAGTTATGTCAACTAAAAGCACGACAATATATTTGAAAGCGGAGCAGAATGTGGAGATGCAGACAGAGGAAGTGTGCGTCAAAGATATCGCGTCGCTTACCTGCGCCGATCCCCATGTACTTGCAAAGGCCAAAGCGCTCAGACTGTGGAAATTTCAAAAGGGGGAGAGCAGGAGACAGGTGATCAGTGTGCTCAAGGTTATTGCGGAGATTGAGAAGGCCTGTCCCGGTGCAAGTGTGGAAAGTCTGGGTGAGACGGACGTGGTGGTGGAATGGATTGATGTGGACAGGCACAAGGGTTTTGTCCAGTGGTGCAAGCTTGCCTTTGTGGCGTTGATCAGTTTTTTCGGCACAGGCTTTACGATTATGGCATTTCACAACGATATCGGGATCAGCAGTGTGTTTTCCAAAATTAATGAGATGGTGATGGGCGCGCCCAGCGACGGGTACGGGATTTTGGAACTGGCCTACTCCGCGGGGCTGGCGGTCGGGATCATTGTCTTTTTTAATCACATTGGCGGCAGGCGGATCACGAAGGATCCGACGCCTATTGAGGTGGAAATGCGGATTTATGAGAAGGATGTGAATCAGTCGCTCATTGCGACGGCGGACAGGGAGGGAAAGACGATTGATGTTTCTTAAACAGCTTCTTTTGGCAGTGATCGGCGTGAGCGCAGGGCTGATCGTGTCGGCGGGCGTGTTTACCGTCCTGATTTCTGTGGGGTTGATCCCTCGGTTTGCGGGGAAAATGCATGTGGCAAACAAGGTGTTTGTGCTGGAGGAATCGGTGATTTTTGGGACGCTTATGGGAAGTTTCCTGAGCATTTACAGCAAGTGGGGACAGATCGGGTATTATGTGCGGCTGCATGAGGTTTTCGGGGCGGCTGCGACGGAGGGCGTGTGGAATCTGACCGGTACGCTGATCCAGATTGTGTTTGGCCTGTTTGCGGGAATTTTTGTGGGATGTCTGGCTCTTGCCATTGCGGAAATGTTGAATACCATTCCTGTCTTTGCCAGAAGAATCGGTTTCAGGCACGGGCTGGGGATCGCGATTCTGGCGGTGGCGGTCGGAAAGTTTTTGGGGAGCCTGATTTATTTTACGCAGAATATGTTTTAGCGCAGGGAAAAAGGGAAAAGGGAAGCGTTGACAGTACACAGTAAGGAGGGAAACAGACAGAGATGGAAAATGCAGAAATGAATGAAGCACAGACAGGGACCAAAACAGGTGGCTCACAGCAGGAAAAGGAGCAGGCTTACAGAGAGCATGTGGAGCGGACAACGCCCAAATACAGTATGCCCGTCCGCATGGCGAAAGCCTTTGTCACAGGCGGTATCATCTGTGTGATCGGACAGTGTATTTTAAATTATGCCACAAATGCCATGGGGATTGACAAGGAGACGGCGGGCGCCTGGTGTTCCATGCTCCTGGTGCTTTTGAGCGTGACTTTCACGGGTTTTGGCATCTATAACAAATGTGTGGAGTGGGGAGGTGCGGGCGCCCTTGTGCCGATCACAGGTTTTGCCAACTCTGTGGCCTCGGCAGCCATCGAGTATCAGAAAGAAGGACAGGTCTATGGTATCGGATGTAAAATATTTACCATTGCAGGGCCGGTGATTCTTTATGGTATTTTCACAAGCTGGGTGCTGGGGCTTGTGTACTGGGGCGGAAAATGTCTCGGAATGCTGTAGGCATTCCGGGATTTTTTTGCCTGTGGGCGCTTTTCGAAGGAGATAGAAAAGAGATGGATATTGGGGGTGAAAGTGTGTTACAATCAAATCGGTAATTATGCGTTTAATGAGGCAGGAGGAGGGTATCTATGAATACATTTCGATATCAGGTGGTGAGTATAGACGGTGACTACGCGAATTTAAAGCGTATTGATGCGGAGGAGGATGACTTGAAGCTGGTGGCCCGCGCGCTTCTTCCTGCGGAAATCACTGAGGGAACAAAGCTTTTGTATGAGATGCTGCAGTATTCGATTTTAGAGGAATGAGAGATAAAGTTCCTATGAACAATTGCATTTTTTTGTAAAAGTTCCTATGAAAAATGACCTTTTTCTTGCGGCGAATATCGGAAGTATGATAGTATTCTGTTTTAGAGAATCCGGCGGCGGTATGTGTGTTATGACAGGGGAAAGAGGACTTTTATGGAACGGAATATTATGAAAAGGCTGGTGGCATGGAAAGATTCGGCGGTGCGGAAACCGCTTTTGCTCACCGGCGTCCGTCAATGCGGAAAAACATATGTGTTGAAAGAATTTGGGAACAGATATTTTGAAGATACAGCATATTTTTCTTTTGAGGGTAACAAGGGGCTTTCGTCTGTTTTTGATTATGATCTTGACCCTGAGCGGATATTGAGAGAATTGGGAAGTATTGTACGAGGACGAGAAATCATACCCGGAAAGACGCTTCTTATCTTTGATGAAATTCAGGCATGTCCCAATGCCGTCACTGCTTTGAAGAATTTCTGCGAAAATAAGAGAGAACTACATATTGTTTGTGCAGGCTCTCTGTTGGGTGTTTCGGTGAAACGGGACGGCATATCCTTTCCGGTGGGTAAGGTTGACCGTTTGCAAATGTATCCTATGACCTTTTCGGAATTTCTATGCGCCGATGGGGCCGAGGCATTGTACAATGGGGCGGGACAGTTGGATTTAGAGAGTGAGCTGCCGGAATTATACAGGATTCCTCTTGAGAAAAGTTTGAAATATTACTACATTGTGGGTGGTATGCCGGAAGTAGTAAAAATGTGGACGGATACACATAATTTTGAGGAAGTGTCCAGATTACAGGATAACATTTTAGCAGACTACAGTAGTGATTTCACAAAATATGCGCCTAAGGCGGATGTGCCGAAGCTGGGGTGGATTTGGGATTCTATTCCGAAGCAGCTTGCAAGGGACAACAATAAATTTGTTTTCTCACATGTAAAGGAAGGAAAACGTTCCAGTGAGTTGGAGGATGCGTTGGAATGGCTGACAGACGCCGGGCTTGTCCGACGACTGGAAATGGTATCGAATCCGCAAATGCCGTTGTCTTTTCATGCGAACGCTGCTTTTTTTAAAGTATATATGGCGGACATTGGGTTGTTGAGAAGAAAATCCAATTTGTCTCATAAGACAATTTTGGAAGAATCTGAATTATATCAAAATTTTAAAGGTGCTTTAACGGAAAATTATGTGCTGAACGAATTGGTGGCACAGAGCAGGCAGCCTTATTTCTGGCGTTCGGGGAACACGGCGGAGCTGGATTTTCTATTTGAGGATGAAGACAGGGTCATTCCGGTAGAGGCGAAGGCAAACGTCAGTACAAGAGCCAAAAGCTATGTGCAGTTTTGCAAAAAATACAGGCCGCCTCTGGGATTTAAGTTTTCCATGAAAAGTGTGGGAGATAACAAGGTTGAGGAAACGCACACTTATAGTCTTCCATTGTATCTGATCTGGAAACTTCCGGGCTATTTGACTCGCTAGCATTGCTTTTTCTCAGGGATTCCCTGTATAATGGGCGGACAGGTGACGGGGAAAGAAACGGTAAAGAGGACGGCTTGGCAGCCTGGTAAATTTGGAAATTTATAAGGAGCGGTGTGTCATTTGAACAGAAACGAACATATGGTGAGAGAGGTCATTCCCGGTTCCATTGCAGAGGAGATGGGCATTGAAGCGGGGGATGTGATCCTTTCCGTTAATGACAACGAAATAGAGGATGTGTTTGACTACCGTTACCTGATGAAGGACGAGTATGTGGAGGTGCTTGTACGGAAAGCGGACGGCGAGGAATGGCTTTTGGAGATCGACAAGGACTACGACGAGGAGCTTGGCGTGGAGTTTGAAAACGATCTGATGAGCGGTTACCGGTCCTGCAGCAACAGGTGTATCTTCTGTTTTATCGATCAGATGCCGCCGGGGATGCGGGAAACCCTGTACTTTAAGGACGACGACTCCCGGCTTTCCTTTTTGCAGGGAAATTATATCACGCTGACAAATATGAGTGAGCACGATGTGGAGCGCATTGTGAAGATGCAGCTTGCGCCCATCAACATTTCCGTCCAGACTACCAATCCTGATTTGCGTTGTAAGATGCTTCATAACCGTTTTGCCGGGGAAAAACTGCAGTTCCTGGATCGGTTTTATGAGGGGCATGTGGAGATGAACGGCCAGATTGTCTGTTGTAAGGACGTCAATGACGGGGAGGAGCTTCGGCGCAGCATTGAAGATCTGATGAAGTATCTGCCTTTTATGCGCAGTGTGTCGGTGGTACCCGCGGGGCTCAGTAAATTTCGGGAAGGGCTCTATCCGCTAAAGCTGTTTACGAGAAAAGAGGCAGGACAGATCATTGACATGATTGAGGGCTATCAGCGGATCTGTTTTGACCGGTACGGTCTGCATTTTATCCATGCCAGCGACGAGTTTTACCTTCTGGCGGAGCGGGATTTTCCAGAGGAGGCGCGTTACGACGGCTACATTCAGCTGGAAAACGGTGTGGGCATGATGCGGCTTTTCTGGGAAGAGTTTTCGGAGGCGGTCAGGAAGCTGTTAAAGGAACCAGACTACGCGGAAAAATGGAGGAAAGTAAAGCGGACGCTGACCATTGCCACGGGGAAGCTTGCTTTTTCGATCATGCGGGAGGCGGCCGAAAAAATGACGGAAATCTGTCCCGGCCTGACGATTCATGTCCATGCCATCCGCAATGATTTTTTCGGGGAAACGATCACGGTGGCGGGGCTTGTCACAGGACAGGATCTGATTGCCCAGATGAAGGAGCGGCAGGAGGCGGGGGCGGATCTGGGCGACACGCTTTTGATTCCCTGCAATATGTTAAGGAGCGGGGAGCAGGTTTTTCTGGACGACGTCACTGTGCAGGATGTGGAGCGGGCGCTGGGGATCAGCGTGAAAGCCGTGGAATCGGGGGGACAGGATTTGGTGGCGGCAGTTCTCGACCCGGCGTACCGCATGGAGAGAGAGAACGAAAATTTTGTGTATGTGCAGGGTTATGCAGAGAAGTAGAGTTATGTAAACTGATTGACCCGGGCGGATTTTGTATATGCCATTTGTGGGAAAGGGCAGATGGGAGGAGCAGTTTGTAAAATGGAGATAGAAAGACTGGCGGAAGAAGAGATTGCGCAGATTTATAAGACATATATGAAACGGGATTTTCCCCCAAGTGAATTGAAACCGCTGAAGCACATTATAAAGAGCGAAAGGGAGGGGTATGGGTTTACTCTTGGAATTTACGGGGAGGGGAAACTGGCCGGTTACGCCGTATTTATTTTATGCGAGGAGACAAGGTGTGCGCTTCTCGATTATTTTGCGATTTTGAAAGACAGAAGAGGCGAGGGATGCGGACATCAGGCATTTGCTCTTTTTGAGACATATTTTCAGGAAAACCTGCCGGAAATAGAAGGGCTTTATATTGAATCGGAGCGGGTTTCGGCGGCGAGGGATGGAAAACAGCGGCTTACCAGAGAGCGGCGGATTGCTTTTTACCGTTCCTGTGGATGTGAGATGACAAAGATGCGTTCGGTTCTGTTTGGTGTGGATTACAGTGTTTTGTATAAAACGTTCCTAAAAAACGGGGGCGGGGTCTCAAGGGAAGCGCTGGATGCGCTCTACAGGAAGATGTTTAAGCCGGGGCATTATGCGAAGTTTGTGAGCCTGACGGAAGCGGAGAAAACGCCAGATAAGAGCCCTGCGTTTGATTGACATTTCATAGCGGATACTGTATCATAAGTACTATAGGTAATGTGACGAAAGAAGGAGGGGGTTTGAATGGAATTACGAGTATTGAAGGACGAAGAAAAGCTGATGAACTTAATCTTCTTCCTGTTTTTGGTGGCGATTCCCATTGTGGCGTTTCTTTATGTACTCTTCTTTAACGGGGGCGGCATGAGGGATAGTGTGGCATTGGTCATTACACTGGCAAGCCTTATCATAAAGGCGCTTGAGAAACCGCTTGGCGCGAAAGCAAAATACCTGTATGTATCCGCGCTGCCGGTTTTGGGTGCGGTGATTCTGGTGGTGGGAACACCTGGTGTTTTCGGCGCGATGGCGGAGGCGTATTTTCTGGTGCTGTTTCTCTCGGTTGCCTACTACGACCTGTCGGTGGTCAAGGTGTGTGCAGCGGTGACTGCGGTTGCAAATGCGGCGGCGATGATTATATTCAGGGATGCGTACCTGTGTATGTATTCACTGGCGATATGGATTTTTATCCTTATGGTATATGCACTGGCTGTGGCGGTATCGGCTTTTATTGTGTTGAGAACGAGATCTCTCTTTGTGGAGGTAGAGCAGAAGGAGGGGGAAGTGGAGGTTCTTCTCGGCAATGTCCGGGGTGCGTTTGAGGGGCTGCAGGAGTCTTCTCAGGCCATCTACGATTCCTTACATAATTTTGAGCAGAGCTCTTCGGAGATCGCGGCGTCCACGGAGGAGATTTCCACAAGCGTACAGCAGCAGATCGAGCAGGTGGAGGGAAGCATAGAGATCTTTAATGATCTGGACGGCAGGATCGGGGATTCCGAAGCCAGAGTGCTGCAGACTGTGGAGAACGTAAAACTGCTGGAGGAGAAGAACAACGAGGGGATTGCTTCCATCAGTGAGCTCTCCAAAAAATTCAGTGAGAATATTGAAGCTACACGGGTTGCATCCGAGGGCATGACAGCTCTGGCACAGAAGTCCAGCTCCATCGGTGAGATCATTGACAGTATCAGCCAGATTGCGAAGCAGACAAACCTTTTGGCGTTGAATGCGGCTATCGAGGCGGCAAGAGCCGGAGAGGCCGGCAAGGGATTTGCGGTGGTTGCGGATGAGATCAATGCCCTGTCGGGAGAGTCAGCGACAGCGACCCAGAAAATCGATGCGATCCTGAAAGACATTATTGCCACCATAGGCGACACCAATAAGGTGATAGACCGCAATACCGTGATTGTGAATGAATCCAATGAAAAGCTGGATGACACAGTGAAGATTTTTGATACCATCCTGAAATCTTCCGAACAGGTGATCGCGGAGACGGATCGCTTACAGGAGGAACTTGGCGGTATTGTGGAGAGCAAGGAGAGACTGCAGGCGGCCATGCAGCAGGTGGAGGCAGTGTCCAGGGTTTCCGAGCAGGGAGCTACGGAGATCAGCGCGTCCACGGAGGAGCAGGTGACAGGAGTGGAGACCATTCTGAAGTCTATGGGCAAAGTGCAGGCCGGCATAGACCGTCTGGCAGAGGTTCTGAATCAGGCTTAAGTCCTTTCAGTTATGGAGAAAAATCAGGTGTCCCGCCGGGCGGCGGGGCACTTTCGCGTTACAGGGAAAATAGGAAAATGGCACAGATGTGTCAGAATTGGGGTTTGTTATGAGTGAAAAAAAGCAGGTGATCGGTCTGTTAGCCCACGTAGATGCGGGAAAAACGACTTTGGCGGAGCGTATGCTCTACACGGCGGGGGAGATCAGAAATTTGGGCCGGGTGGATCACAGGGACACATTTCTCGATACGGACAGTCAGGAGCGGGAGCGGGGAATTACTATTTTTTCCAAACAGGCGCGTTTTTTCTGGAAGGATATGGAAGTGACACTCTTAGACACGCCGGGACATGTGGATTTTTCGGCGGAGATGGAGAGGACACTACAGGTTCTGGACTGTGCAGTGCTTATTGTGAGCGCAGCGGACGGTGTGCAGAGCCACACTTTAACACTCTGGCGGCTGTTGGAACGATATCGGGTGCCGGTTTTTCTCTTTTTTAACAAGATGGATCAGCCGGGGACGGATGTGGACGGGCTGCTTGCCGGGGTGAAGGACGGATTGGACGGTCGGTGCGTATCATTTTCGCGGGACAGGTCGGAAAAGACATTCTTTGAGGATGTGGCGGTATGTGACGAGAAGCTTCTGGACAAGTATCTGTTGTGGGAAGAGACGGACAGTTATTCGCAGGGATCAGAAAACACCGTGGAGTCGGACCGTTTGGAAAGCGCAGATGGTTTTGGGAAAGTGCCGTTTGCGCCGGAGGAGATAGCGCAACTGATAAAAAACCGCAGGCTCTTTCCCTGTTTTTTTGGCTCCGCCCTTAAGGGGGAGGGTGTGGAGGAACTGCTTGACGCGCTTTCGGCTTACATGCCGGTGGCTGATTACGGGGAAAATTTTGGCGCAAGAGTTTTTAAGATTACCAGAGATGCGCAGGGAAACCGCCTGACGCATATCAAGGTGACCGGTGGAAGCCTTAAGGTGAAACAGACGATCAGGACTGCGGCAGGCGCAGACGGCAGGGCGGAAGCGGCAGGGGAACCCGCGACGTCTGTGGACGGAACAGGAAAGACGAAAACGGGCCAGGAAGAGAAAATTGACCAGATTCGTCAATATTCCGGTGAAAAGTATGATATGGTACAGGAGGTTCAGGCCGGAAGCATCTGCGCCCTTCTGGGGCCGGAATACACTTTTTGCGGACAGGGCCTCGGCGTGGAGGAGGAGACAATTCTTCCCGTGTTGGAACCGGTTATGACCTATCGGGTCAATTTACCTGACGGGTGTGATGTACATGATATGTATAGAAAGTTATGTAAACTAGAGGAAGAGGAGCCGCAGCTTCATATCGTCAGACAGGAGCAGAGCGGAGAAATCCATGTCAGGCTCATGGGTGAGGTACAGATTGAAATTTTGCAGAATTTAATCCTCGAACGCTTTGGCGTGGAGGTGAGTTTTGACGAGGGGAGTGTCCTTTATAAAGAAACCATCGCCGATGTGGCGGAGGGTGTGGGACATTTTGAGCCTCTCAGACATTATGCGGAGGTACATCTGATTTTGGAGCCGGGGGAGCGGGGCAGCGGACTTGTCTTTCGCAGCTGCTGCAGCGAGGATAAACTGGACCGGAACTGGCAGAGGCTGATTTTAACCCATCTGGAAGAGAAAACCCACCTTGGCGTACTCACGGGATCGCCGGTTACGGACATACAGATTACGCTGGCGGCGGGAAGGGCCCATGTGAAGCACACAGAGGGCGGAGATTTCAGGCAGGCTACCTACCGCGCCCTCAGACAGGGACTCTGCCGGGCAAAGAGCGTGCTGTTAGAGCCTGTCTATGCTTTTCGCATGGAACTGCCTGTGGAGATGGTGGGTCGTGCCATGACGGACCTGCAGGCTATGTCGGGACACTTTGAGGCGCCGGGGACGACAGGAGAGTATGCGGTTTTGACGGGAACGGTACCTGTCTCCGAATTTGGGGGTTATCATACCAGACTGCTTTCCTACTCCGGCGGGAAGGGACGGATTTTTACCGAACTGAAAGGCTATGAACCCTGCCACAACGCAGAGGAGGTAATCGGACGGACCGGCTACGAGGCGGAGCGGGATTTGGAGAATCCCTGCGGGTCGGTTTTCTGTGCTCATGGCGCAGGCTTTGTGGTGGAGTGGGATCAGGTGGAAAACTATATGCATCTGGAAGCTGCCCTGAAGGCCGGGTACAGGCTGTCCGACGGCAGCGTTTATGGCGCGGGAAATGATAATGACCAATATAGTCAAGACGGACGGGAGGATGAGGAGAGTTTTGCGGTGCGATATGCCAAAAGGGCCGCGGCTTCGAGCTCTACAGTAGACTTTATTGGTCAGGATGAAATCGAGGAGATATTCGAGCGGACTTTCGGGTCGAAGGAGCGGAAAAAACAGGGATGGGCCAGAACCATCCGCAGGGAGGGGAGGACGGAAGCTGCGGTGGAATACCGGGGAGGGCGTGCAAAGAAGGAAGAATATCTTCTGGTGGACGGCTACAATATCATCTTTGCGTGGAAGGAACTGAGCGAGCTGGCGAAATCTGATTTAAACGGCGCCCGCGTCAGGCTGATGGACATCCTCTGTAACTATCAGGCTTACCGGAAAATGCATCTGATTCTGGTTTTTGACGCTTACCGGGTGAAGGGAAATCCGGGCAGTGTGGAGCATTACCATAACATCGACGTGGTCTACACGAAGGAGGCCGAGACGGCAGACCAGTATATCGAGAAGGTGACCCATGAGATGAGCCGGAGAAACGATCAGGTGTGGGTGGCTACTTCCGACGGTCTGGAGCAGGTTATTATTATGGGAGCCGGCGCGATCCGCGTACCCGCCACGGAACTTTACGAGGAGGTGCGGGCGGCCGAAGAGGAAATGCGGGAGAATTTTGGGATTTCAGGGGTAGAATAGTGGGGTAATCTGGGATTTTGACTGATAAAAGGAGACGTGGTGGCTGGATGACAATCTAAAAAAATTTTGATAACATGGATACATGATGATAAAATGAAAAAAGGTTTATAGCCAAAGCATTTCATAAAAAGGGAGATGGTTTATTGCTAAATAAAAGAATTTTGTACCACGGAGGTCAGGAAATAGTTGAATTTCCTGAAATTAGAATTCAAAAATATAATAACGAGTTCTATTTTGGGTTCTACGGGACAATTTATCCTGAGCAGGCTAAACGCTGGGCCACCAGATTTGGTGGAACAGGATATGTAAGTGAATATCTGTATATACCAAATAAGAAATTGAATATAAAAATTTTCTCAGAAATGACGGAGGAATGGCTGGATTTTATCGTCGCGTGCAGGGTGGGAAGATCCCATGACTATGATATTGTAGAAGGACCTATGGCTGATGATAAAATATTTAATTATGTTCAAAATTTTGTTGATGGAAAGATCAGTAGAGAGGCATTTTGGAATCTGGCGAAATTTGAGAAACCAACACATCAGATAAGTTTCCACACGGCAAAGGCGCTGACGACATTAAAATATTTGAAGGGGAGTGGGGTAAGAGATGAAGAATGATAGTGCATTGTTTTATGCATGTAGTTTGATTGAATTAATCGGGAGACAGCAAAAGCAAAAAAGAGCCATAGTAGTGAATTATTTGGGAATAGATACTTTAAACCGTATATATAAGCATGCAGATGTCTTTCACTGTGAACCTATAGAGAAAGTGGCAGATGATTTCATTCGGAGATGTAATATACCAACAGATTCGTTTGATAATATTGGTAAATGTAAATATGAAGTGCCTGATTACTGGACAATCGGAGAGGTTTATGAGCGCTTGATTGAAGATGTTTCTGAAAATTCGGAACGCAGTGTAGTTGAATGGATGATAGAGGTATACTCATCTTGGATCGATGGTGTCATATCGAATTATAATACAGATTTTTATTATCAATCAAGAGAATATATTTGTGAATGCTATAAAGAAGGGAAGATTTGCGCGTAGTGAAAAAACTCATCCTTTGGCGGTAAGGTAAATATAAGGAACAACTGACGTGATTTTTCACGGGTACTGAATCAGGGACAGGGGGCGGGAGAATACAAAATTTCAGTATATGTGGTGAACCGGGAATGGATAAAAATGCATCGTTTGACAGAAACGGTGCGTTTTTTAAGATTTTTATAAGAAATACCTCGACATTTTTATAAGGACTTATTTTTATGATAGGTTCAGGCTTAAGGAGAAAGGGGAAAGTTTTCGAATGGACGAATGTGTGCTTGTGGTGGACGACGACAGGGAGATTGTGCGGGCGATCGCGCTTCTTCTGGAGAAGGAGGGGTACCGGGTGCTAAGAGCCTACGACGGCATGGAGGCGCTTCGGGTCCTGGCGGAGCAGGAGGTGCAGCTGATTATCATGGATGTGATGATGCCGAAACTGGACGGACTTTCCGCCATGATGAAGATCAGGGAGCGAAAAAACCTGCCCATTATCGTTCTGAGCGCGAAGACGGAGGATACGGACAAAATCCTTGGACTCTCCATGGGGGCGGACGACTATGTGGCGAAACCTTTCAATCCGCAGGAGCTGGCGGCCCGGGTGAAAAGCCAGCTCCGCAGGTATACGCTGCTTGGCGGAATCCATGCGCAGAACGAAGAGGACGAGATCGTAAATGGAAGGCTCTGCTACCGACTGAAGGAGCGGACGCTCTACGCGGACGGGGAGCCGGTCAGGCTGACTGCCACGGAGACGAAAATCATGGAGCTTCTCATGAAAAACAGGGGCCGTATTTTTCCGGCGGAGGAGATTTATGAGCGTGTCTGGGAAGAACCGTCCTTTTCGCCGGAGAACACGGTGATGGTACACATCCGCCACATGCGGGAGAAAATCGAACTCAATCCGAAAGAGCCAGAATATATAAAGGTGGTGTGGGGCATTGGATACAAAATGGAAAAAATGTAAAATATGGTGCAGCGTATTCATTTTTGCGGCAGGTCTGTCGCTGCTCATTACAAATCTGGTTCCTGCCGTGGCTTTGTTTATGACGTTCGGTGCGGATGTTTTCGGGGAGCAGGCGGATTATCAGGAGAGCGGGGAGTTCAGGGACCTGATCAGCGAAAGGCTGTCGGAGCTTATGGGTGTGGCTACCGGGGGAAAAGCCTATTCCGGCTATTTTACGGATAGTACGGGCGCAGTATATAAGTTCATGGACGAGTCTTATGAGGAGTGGAATGACAGATTCCTGAATGAGGCCTATGAGGAGCAGGAAGAGACTGTTGTGGAGCAGTCTGCAGTTACGACAGACTATGATTTTCTGGATGATCTGGAAGGGCCGGCGGCTTTTGGCGGCGATCAGGACGATTATCAGGCATATCTGGCGGAAGAGCAGGCTCATTACGAGGAAATGCTGGCGGCCGAATATGGCTATGCGGGCGATGAGGATTATGACGGGTACTATCGTTACGACGGATATTATTCTGGGTATTATGATTACAGCGATCCGGAGAGCCGGGATGCCTTCATGGAAGATATGGCGCGCAATAAAAACCTGCAATATGCCGTGGTTTATCAGAATAAGCTTCTCTATACCAACATGGAAGCGTATGAGGACAGGACAGGACAGGAATGGGGGGATGCGGATTTCTATGAGTCTCTTGACAGCAATGAGTACAACTTTGCGCTCTGGTATAACAGGGCCGGGGACGGCAGGGTGGAGATTACGAAGGACGGCTGGCAGGAGGATGTGTACGGCGAAACATACGGCGACGGCGTTTACAGCGATGAAAGCCGCTGGCGGGTGCCCGGTTATCCTAATTTTACAATAGGAGAGTCGGCTAAGGAAGCGGTGATTTTTCTGGCGGCTGCCAAAGATCCGAAACTGTATATGGTGAGAGAGGACGAGAACAGCCATATTACCCAGTATGGCGGCAGGCTTTACCGCATGAAGCAGAACCTGATCTACCTGCACAGCGCGGCTGAGCGGACGAAGCTGTATCTGACGGCGGCGGTGGTTCTGCTTGCGGTTTCCCTGTTACTGTGGAAGAGCAGGCGGCAGGGTGTAAAAAAGATTGCGGATTTTTTGGCTAAAATCTGTCTGGAAGGGAAAATCCTGCTGGCAGTCCTGCCCGCGGTGATACTGGCGGGTATGGGAAGCGGTGTGCTTTCCCAGCTTGGCTGGTGGATCAGATACGGATATTACTATTATAACTGGAGCGGCGACTATATTTACGAGATGAGGAAGCTGTACGAAGCAGGGTGGTATCTGACTGCATACTTCTGGCTCCTGTACCTGGCTGTCCTGGATTTTCGGATGAACCGTAACAGGCAGAAGAAGCCCCTTTTTAATCTTTTAAAAACAAAAGATTTTAAATACCCGATCCAGAAAAGGCTGGTGAGGAGACAGCGGATTATCCTGATTGTTGAGCTTGTGCTGATCATGCTGTTTGCGGTATCTATTTTGGTAGTATGGCTGATTGCCGGGGAGTATCTGAATTATCTCTCAGGGGGCTATGCCTATGATTATGGATACGAAGCCATAGCAGAGTACGGGGGATATCCCTTCGGACTTGGGGGCGCCTATCTGCTGATGGCCCAGGTCACCTTTGCCGCCCTGTTTATTTTTACGCTGACTACTTTTTGCAGCTTAAGGAAAAATCACAGGCTGGCTGTGGACATCGGCGCACTGTCTGATCAGATTCTTGCGGTGCGGGAGGGCAATCTGACAGAAGAACTGACTTTGTCCGAAGATACGGATCTGCGGGAGGCAGCCGACAACTTAAATGAGATTCAAAAGGGAATGGAGACAGCCTTGGCGGAGCGCGTGAAGAGCGAGCGCATGAAGGTGGATCTGGTAACCAATGTGTCCCACGATATCAAGACGCCGCTCACTTCCATTATCAGCTATGTGGAGCTTTTGCGGCAGGAAGAGGATCTGCCGCAGTATGTGAAGGAGTATATTCAGATATTGGGGGAGAAGTCGGAGCGGCTGCGCAGTATCGTGCAGGATGTATTTGAGGTGAGCAAAGCCACTTCGGGGCAGCTTCCTATTAACATGGAATCGCTGGATTTGGGCAAGCTGCTTCGCCAGACGCTTGCGGATATGAACGGGCAGATTGAGGAGAGTACGATTTCGATGAAAACGACCATTCCTCAGGAGCCGGTTTTAGTGAGGGCGGATGGACAGCGTCTCTACCGGGTATTTCAGAATCTGCTCCAGAATGCGCTGCGCTACTCGCTGGAGGGTTCCCGGGTTTATCTGACGCTCACAAATAAGATGGGGGAGGCTGTCGTTAAGATCAAGAATACCTCCAGCATAGAGATTGCCGATGACAAGGACTTTACCGAACGGTTTGTGCGGGGAGACGAGAGCCGCACGGACGGCGGAAGCGGGCTGGGACTCTCCATCGCGAAGAGCTTTACGGAGGCCTGCGGCGGCAGTTTTTCGGTGGAGACGGATGCGGATCTGTTTACGGTGACAGTGCGTCTCCCGGAAAACAAACAGGAGGCGGCCATAGAGGAAGAAAAGCCGGAGATATCGGCGCAGGAGGAATGACATCTTTCAGTGAGAGAGCAAAGAAACAGGAGCCATCATGACTCCTGTTTTTCTTTTCTCACAAACATCAACCCGAACGTGCCGATGCCGCAGTTGCTGGAAACGGTGGCGGACGCTTTTTGAAAGACTACTTTATCGAAATGGATATATTTTTCCACGATTTCTGCAATCTCATCGATCTGCTTTACGGTGCACCCCGCATAGGTGACGAAGAGGATACGGGTGTCGATCTGTTTGCTGTGTTTAAACAGATGTTTCACATACTGCCGGATAACCCGGTGCATGTTTCCGGATTCGATCCGCCACAATTTCAACCGGTTTTTCGACATGGCCAGAATCGGGTGGAGATTACATAGAGTACAGATTCTGTGGACGCTGCCGCTCACTTTGCCGTTGCGGTGGAGCGTGGCCGTGCCGGGCACCAGAAAGTTGGAGAAGACGCGCCCCTGATATTCGCCCAGTGCCTGACAGATTTCGTCCACATTCCGCCCCTGTTCCGCCAGCATGGCGGCGTAAAGCACCATGAGGCCGTGGCCGCTGCTGATATGGGCAGAGTCCATGACGATGACGTTGTCAAAGGTTTTGGCGGCCTGGGTGGCGTTGGGATAAGCGCCGCTCAGATCAGCGGTGGCAGTGATGTGGATCACATGTTCCGCCTCCGTCAGCGTTTCTGCAAAGAAATACTCGTATTCGGAAGGGTCTGCCGTGGAGGAGTGGGAGCGGCTGCCTTCTGTCTGCAGATAGGAAAGCAGACTGTCTGAGGAGATCTCAAAGAGATCGCAGAACCGGCCCTCTACGGTGTGGACATAGCAGTACATGAGACGGATGTGAAAGCGGTCCAACAGCTCCTTTGGCAGATCGCAGATACAATCTGCCGTGACGGCGATTTTTCGCTTGCGTGCGCTCCTGATCTGGCTGACGTCATGCATCTGGTCCGTGCCGGTCTCTTCTGACAGGGCAATATCCTCGATCAGGTCGGCGGGCAGATATTTCAGGAGAGCTGCCTCCAAAAGCGGTACACTGATCGGCTTGGCAAGATAGCCGTCGAATCCCATGCTCTGATAGACCTGTTCTGCGTCCGTCATGACATTGGCGGTCAGGGCGATTATGGGAGTTTTCTGGCAGAAGCCTCTTGTCTGGCTGCGGACAGCCTGCAGGGTGGCTTCCCCGTCCATATCCGGCATCATGTGGTCCATCAGGATAACGTGATAAGCGGACTCAGCGGTCTTTTTCAGACATTCCCGGCCGCTCTCGGCCGTATCCACTTTTACTCTGGTATCCCGCAGAAGTTTCACTGCCACCATCAGGTTCATGGCATTGTCGTCCACTACCAGGATGCGGGCATCCGGGGCGACAAAGCTCCGCTGATAGAGAGAGCGCCGGTTCAGCTGCTTTTGTGCGGCGAAATTGATGACGCC
The DNA here is from genome assembly GCA_947037115.1 of uncultured Lachnospiraceae bacterium. Taxonomy (GTDB): domain Bacteria; phylum Bacillota; class Clostridia; order Lachnospirales; family Lachnospiraceae; genus UBA3282. The sequence goes on along the minus strand of CAMQTN010000006.1, from coordinate 22,152 downwards.
GATGGGACGCACATTGACGATGCGCTGCTGTAATTCTACGGTGAATACGGAACCTTTGTGATAAACGCTGTCCACGGTAATTTTGCCGCCCATCATCTCCACGAGCTGCTTGGATATGGTAAGGCCAAGCCCCGTGCCCTCGATGTTGCGGTTATCTGACTCGTCCACCCGTTTGAAGGAATGAAAGAGGTCATCCAGGCTCTCTTTGCGGATACCCATACCGGTATCCTCCACGGAAATGCGCAGAAGAATCTGATCCGCCGCGATGCGCTCGCCCTTGGCGCGCAGGATGACGGAGCCCGACTCTGTATATTTGACTGCATTGGTCAGCATGTTGGTGACGATCTGTTTTATCCGCACTTCGTCGCCGTAGAGCATGGAGGGGATATCAGGATCGATATCCACCTTAAATTCCAAATTCTTCTGGTGTGCCCGAATCCAGATCAGATTGACCAGATCGCTGAACATGGAGCTGATTTCATACTGGATCGGCACGATATCCATTTTGCCGGATTCCAGTTTGGAGAGGTCCAGAATGTCGTTGATGGTGGTAAGAAGCATTTTGCTGGCATTTTGGATGTTGATGGCGTTCTCAGCGATCTCGTCGGAGATATCCTCCCTGAGGATCATTTCATTTAAGCCGATAATGGTGTTTATGGGTGTGCGGATTTCGTGGCTCATATTGGCAAAGAAGGTGTCCTTGGAGTGGGCCATCCGCTCCACTTCCCGGCGCTGCTGCTCGGCGGCCTGCTTTTCCTGTTCGTAGGTCCTGCCCTGGATTTTTAAGAGCACACCGATGAAAACGCTTACACAGACCAATGCGGTATAGGAGTCCGAAAAGCTGTAGAACCGGGTAGAAACAGGGATGAGCTCCGGCCGGTAATAGGCAAACAGGTAAGTGCCCAGAAAGGAGAGGAGCGAGAGCGATAAGGCGAACACAAAGCTGCGCCCTTCAAATAAAAGGAAAATATAAACCAGCCCCAGCACAAACCAGACCGGCATTCCGCTCTGCGTGCCGCCGCCGGTGATAAAAAGCATGGGGAAGAAAAACACGTTGATGCCGATGGCCAGAAGCCAGGAAGCAAGTTTACTGTCATGCCTTGTGAGGGTTATCCGGATGGAGAGACCGGAAATTGCACATATAGGGAGCAATGCGTATAAAACACTGGGATCCGCACCCAGAAGGAAGAGAATGATACCGATCAGGGAGGCGGTGAACACCAGAAGCATCACCATGCGGTTGATCTTCTCTTTAAAGTCAAGCTGCCTGGGGATCAGGGTTTGAAGAAAGTGCCGAATATTATGAAACATATGTTATTTACCCATCCTTTCCAGAACCTCGGAGGCGCCGAGAAAATCAAAGTCGGAGGTCAGGTTTCTGATTTCATCTGCCAAAGGCGCGAGAGAGGCGCCATGGCAGCAGGAGACGGAAAGACGGTCGAGCAGGCCGCCAAGCCCTTCGCTCTCGAAAGACGACAGTTTTTCCTCAATTTGCGAGAGCAGTACCTGCAAAGAATCGCTGTCCTCCCCGCAAAGGCCGGTTTCTGCGCTGTCTTCCTCCGGAAAGGGAGAAGGTTCTTTGGCGGCCGCTGGCGCGGGGGGCTCCTCATCCGGGTAGACAAAGGCGTTGTCGTCAAGCGCAGCCAGAAGCCTGTCGTGATTTTCCATCATCTCTTCATGGTGTTCCAGGATGTAATCGACGCGGTTTTCCTTGCCGGCCATTTCCAATTCTCTGGCCATCTCCGAAAGTCCGTCCGCGCCGACGCCTTTTGCATTGCCCTTCAGGGCATGGACACAGATCACATAATTTTTCCAGTCCTGCTCTTTAAAATAGCGGGTCAGAGTGTTCCGGCGCTTCCTGCCTTCCGTGTGAAAGATGGCGATGATTTCCCGGAAACCTTCTTCATCCCCGCAGTAGGCGAGGGCCTGCTCCAGGTTGATGCCGGCCCGGGTCAGGCGCAGGCGCGCACTGGCGGCTTCATCCCGTTCCTTTACGGCAACTGCGCCTGGGGAGCCGGCGCTTTTCCCAGACGGCGGGGAGGATTTTGGCTGTGACGATGTATCCGTTTGTTTTCCTGTCGCGTCCCCTGCATTTTTCCAGACGGCGGTTGTCTGCGTGCTTTCTTCCGCAACGGGCAGCTGCATCTGGGACGGGATATAGCGGCGGAGAATCCGCTCCAAAACGCTGAGTTCAATGGGTTTGGCAATAAAGTCGTCGAAGCCTTCCGACAAAAACATTTCCCTCGCGCCGCCGATGGCGTTGGCCGTAAAGGCAATGACGGGAAGAGACTGGTAATACAGCCCCGGCTTCTGGCGGATCTTGTGCAGCGTTTCCACACCGTCCATGTCCGGCATCATGTGATCCAGGAAGACGCAGTCGAACTCCGGCGCGTTTAATTTTTCCAAAGCCTCAGGGCCGCTGCCCGCCATGGTTACTTTGAGACGGTAGGGCAGGAGAAGACGGGCCATGACCTTCAGGTTCATGGCGTTGTCGTCCACCACCAGCACACGTGCCTGCGGCGCAATGAATTTGTTATGTAAACCTATCTGTCTGTCTTCGACGTCCATAATCTTCTGTCCGTTGAAAACGGCGGCGATGGAAAGAACAGTGAAAGGTTTGTAGATGCGGAGCATATTGCCCGGCACAGGTATTTCCTGATCATAATCAAGCAAAAGTACCACGGCCAGCTCGCCGGAGAGCCGGTCGAAGAAGCTGCGGTCCTCAGTGTATTCCTCCCAGCCGATGAAAATGTGGGTGTAAGCTTCGCGTTCCATACGCCGTTTCAGCTCGGGAAGATTCCGGCAGACGCGGAAGGGGAAGCCGAGCTGGCTGACGATGTGCTGAATGCAGTTTTCATAACCTTCTCTCACCACGGTATAGCCGTATTTGTCGAGATTGATATAGCAGGCGGCAAAGAGCTGCTTTTTATCTTTGATGGAGACGATGGGCGTCTCGTCCAGAACTTTCTGGGGGATCGTAAATCGGAATTCGCTGCCGGTGCCGGGTGTGCTGTTTACCGTCATAAAACCGCCCATACTGCGGACCAGCGCCTGTGCGATGGCAAGGCCAAGGCCCACGCCGCCCTCTTCCCGGTTCCTTTTTGAATCGACCTGGCTGAAGCTGGTAAAGATTTTTTCCAGGTCGGCGCGTTCGATGCCGATGCCGGAGTCTCTGACGCTGACCTGCAGGTTGATGCCGTAAGCCTCTTTCCGGCTTTTGATCCGCAGAATCACGCCGCCCTCCTTCGTGAATTTGATGGCGTTGCCGAGCAGATTCATGACGATCCGCCGGAACTTCTGCTCGTCGCCCAGAAGATTGCATGGCAGGTTGGCGTCGCAGTCCACGATGAACTCCAGATGTCTGCCGTTATCCATGGTCAGGGCCATGTTGATGATATCGGTGATGGTGGAGGTGATATTGTAGCTCTCCTCCGCAAGCTCCAGTCTGCCTGTCTCAAGCTCCGAGAAATCCAGAATGTTACTGACCGTGGAGAGCAGATTTCTTCCGGCAGTCTGGATGTCTATCACATCGCGGCGCACGTCTATGGGCAGATCTTCCTGTAAAATAGCTTCGCTCATACCGCACACCGCGTTGATGGGAGTACGGATTTCGTGGGAGATATTGACGAGAAAATCGCTTTTACTGCGCTCGGCAATTTCCAGTTCCCGAATGTTTTCGACCAGAAGTTCGCTGGCTTCCTGCCGGTTTTTCTGAATGATCCAGATCACGGCGGATACGGTGTAGAGGGAGAAAAACTGGACACACAGCCTCAGGGCGCTGCGGGGGCCGGTAACGGCGATGGTCCTTGCGATAAAACCGTGGTATAAAAAGAGAAAAATCGGGATAATAAATCCCGGATAGAGAAGCGGCCTGATATTGAAAATGCTTAACAGGACAATGACGCCGGCCATGGTGACAAGCATGGAGGAAAAGTTTTCCGTAAATAGGGCGAAGAGTATGAATTCCGTCCAGCACATGGCGCAGATAAAAGTTGCCCGCCGGGGATGGTCCCAGTATTCACGGGCATAGATGAACCAGCCGACGACCGGCGGCAGAAAAAGAAATTCCCGGATATAGATGCTCCAGCCAAAGAGAAGCCCCGTGAGAAAGGAGGCGGCGGTATAAAGACTTAAGATAGCGAGTACAATCCGTTCCAGTCTCTTTTCAGTCTGTTCGTTCATTGCAAAACCTCCTTGAGCTGCGGCAGCATATCCATAAACACATCGATGATGACAGGGTCAAACTGTGTGCCGCGGCCCTCCGACATGATCTGCATGATCCGTTCGATGGGGCGGATGGGCGGTTTGTAGCAGCGCTCCTCGTAGAGGGCGTCAAATACGTCCGCTACGGCCATGATCCGCGAGGAGAGAGGAATGTTGTCCCCGGTGAGACCGGCGGGATATCCCGTGCCGTCCCAGCGCTCGTGGTGGTAGAGGGCGATATCCTCCACCAGCCGCACATAGTGCTCGTCCTCAATATCCCCGATGATGGTCTGGATGATTTTCCGGCTGTGGGTGGTATGTAACTTCATGGTCTCAAATTCTTCCGGCGTCAGCTTGCCGGGTTTTTGCAGGATGGCATCGGGAATCTTGATTTTGCCCACGTCGTGGAGAGGGGCTGCCTTGCAGAGATCCTCGATGTAGGAGGGGGTCAGCTCGTCCGTAAAATAACCGCGGGCTAACAGCTCATTGGCGATCATATTCACATACATCTGCGTGTTTTTTACGTGCTTTCCGGTACTGCCGTCGCGGCTCTCGATCAGATTGGCCATGCCCACGATGACAGAGTCCTGGATGCGGCCAAGACGCAGGGCGTCTTCCGTGATTTTCTGCGCCTGCGTATTTACCATGTCCTCCAGATGATGACGGTACTGGTCGAGCTCGATGGTTTTGCTGACGCGGCTTAAAAGGATGTCAGGCACAAAGGGTTTTGCCACGAAATCCATGGCGCCCATCTGGAAGCACTTGATCTCAGTCTCTGCCAGATTGTCCGCAGTCAGGAAGATCACGGGGATCAGCTCGGTCTGTATGTTGGAACGGATTTTTGCCATGACCTCAAAACCGTTCATTTCCGGCATGTTGATGTCCAGAAGGATCAGGTCGGGACGGTGCTTTTCCAGATAGGTTAAGGCTGCCGTTCCTGAGCTGCAGGCGGCTATGCGGTACTGCGGGCCGAGAATACGCTGGGCCAGGGACAGGTTGGTTTTGTCATCGTCCACTACCAAAATAACATTTTTCATGGGAATACTCCCCTTTTCCTACTCTAATTATATATGTTTTTATTGTAAAACAAGATCGGGATAAAATCAAGAAAGGACGGAAGGGAAGGGGAAGATATTGACAGGGTGAAAGGTTTGCGCAAAACCCCGTATCTATGATATATTAGTAACAGAAAGTTGAGGTTACACAGAGGAAAACAGGTACGAAGATGCAGGATGGGAAAATGAAGGGAGAAAAAAGCCCGAAGCCAGGACCGAGGCAGCAGGACGATATCCCGAAAAGATTATGGGAAGCCTACGAGAAGGCGTTTTTTTCGTTTAGTCCGGAGGAGAAACGCAGATTTAGCAGAGGTACGGAAAAGCAGTTAGGGCAGTTGGAACGGCGGATTGCCCGAAAGAAAAAGCAGGACAGCCAGCAGGTGCTGGGGGATATGAAGGAACTTCACAAAAAGGTGGCGCAGATCGGCTATACGGTCATTCTGCGGGATGTGAAGTGGATGAAAAAATACCGTCATGTGGTGCGCAGCCTTGCCAGGCTGGATATGAATTTCCTGAAAAAGATGGCAACGGGGGTGGTACCTGAGGATATTGCCGGGATGGAGAAGACGGCGGCGCTTCTTAGGACGAAATCGCTTTATGAAATATACAAAGACGAGTACATGCAGTATCTGGTGGGAAAGCGGATCGAGGAACTGATGGAGGCGGAGCCGGAGAAACAGTATCCGGAGGCCAGAGGCATGAAACGGCATTTTGTCCTCCATATCGGCCCGACCAACAGCGGCAAGACCTACGAGGCCCTGCAGCGGTTGAAACAGGCATATCATGGCATTTATCTTGGGCCTCTGCGCCTTCTGGCGCTGGAGGTCTATGACCGTATGATGACAGACGGAATCCCCTGCGACATGGTCACCGGTGAAGAAACCATACGCACGCGGGGGAGCTTTGTGCAGGCTTCCACGGTGGAAATACTGGATATCAGAGAGGTTTATGACATCGCCGTGATTGATGAGGCGCAGATGATAGCGGATGAAAGCAGGGGAAGTTTCTGGACCAGGGCGATTCTGGGTATCCGCGCGCAGGAGGTTCATCTGTGCTGTTCCGGCACGGCAGAGCAGATTCTGGTCAGGATGTTAAAGCGCTGCGGTGACGAGATTGAGATTGTCCGCCATGAGCGGAACACGAAACTGGTATTTGTCCCTGAACGTTACGATATGGCAACGGATGTGGAGCAGGGAGATGCGCTGATTACCTTCTCCAAGAAAAATGTGCTGGCCATCGCGGCGGCGCTGGAGGGCCGCGGCATCAGGGCCAGTGTCATTTACGGGAACCTTCCGCCCCAGACCAGACAGGAGCAGGTGCGCCTGTTCACGGAAGGCGTAAATCAGGTGGTGGTGGCAACGGACGCCATCGGCATGGGCGTCAATCTGCCGATCCGCAGAGTGGTTTTCATGAATACCACAAAGTTTGACGGTGTGGGAAAGAGACGGCTCCTGGCGGAGGAGATCAGACAGATAGCGGGCCGGGCGGGAAGATACGGCTTTTACGATACCGGCTATGTGCAGTCTGCGATGGAGGTGGAGTATGTGGGCAAAAAACTGGCGGAGCCGTTCTATCCGATCAGAAGGGCGCGGGTCGGTTTCCCGGAGATTCTGCTCGACATTGACACAGATCTGGATGAGATCATAGAGGCGTGGGAAAAGACGGGAAATCCGCCCATGTACGATAAAATTTCCATGAAGGAGAGTGTGGATAAGTACCGGTATCTGCGGGATTACAAGAAGAAAATCCCCTATATGGGCGACAGAAAGCTCGTACTTACTTTGATTACCTGTCCCTTTGACGTAAAGGACAAGGAGGTGTTAAGGCTGTGGCTGCGTTACTGCGAAAGGCCGGAAAAACAGCAGAATTGTCCCATGCTGCCGAAAGATTTCTCTCTGGAAGGGCTGGAATCCTACTACAAACAACTGGATCTTTATACCCAGTTTTCGGCCAGAATGGACTGGGTGATCGATAAGAATGAGGTGGCGGCCAACAGGGAGTGGGCCCAGCATGAGATCGGTGAGCTATTAAAGGACGACAAAGGACAGTTTGAAAAGAAGTGCCGTATCTGCGGACGGCCGCTTGTATGGAATGCCGCGTACCCGATCTGTGACCGCTGTTATCGGAGGATGGAAAGGGAATAGCGATGATCTGTACTTATTACGCGGATATCAGATGCCTGGAAAACGAGGCCCTGTTTCAGGAAAAGCTAAAGGCCCTCTCTCCTTACAGACAGCAGAAGATTGCCATTTTGAGGCATGGGAGAGACAGGAACAGGAGCCTAGGCGCGGGACTTCTTCTTGATCACGGTCTTGCCGTCTATGGTCTGCAGGAAAGAAGCGTGGAATATGAGATTGGCGAGTGGGGTAAGCCTGCCTTAAAATACCACCCGGAGATCTGCTTTTCCCTGTCTCATTCCGGGGACTATGCCATCTGCACCATCGGGGACAGGCCGGTGGGAAATGACATTGAGTACGTGAAGGACGGACGGCTTAAGGTGGCGGACCGTTTCTTTGCCGAGGAGGAGCTTGCCTGGCTTTACGAGGACGATACGCAGAGCGGGAGAACACAGCGGATGTTCCGGCTCTGGACAATGAAAGAGAGCTTTTTGAAAGTGACCGGAAGAGGCATGTCCCTGTCCCTGAAGGATTTTGTGATTCATATGGATGAGGCGTCGGGCAGAATCAGAGTAAAACATGCTGTTGATGCGAAGTATTATTACATGAGGGAATACCGGGAGATTGACGGGTACTGCACGGCGGTCTGCGCGCAGGAGAGCAGGGACATTGCCTACAGTATGATTCCGGTGGAACTGTATTAGTGTGGGAAATCTGGGTCTCACGCAGGAGAATGCCCAAAATGCGGCATTCTCTGTATGGATTGTATCTTTGTTATGGGAAAGTGGTGGAGAGATGCGCAGGAAAAAGAGAATACGTGCGGCGGCAGCATGTCTGATAGCGCTTTTTGCGGTGTATACCGTATTTGTCTATTTTCTGGTGAGCGCCTGTCTGGTTCCCTCTTTTATGGACCGCTTACATGCCTTTGAAGATATTACGAGGAAATGTTACAGCGAGCAGGTACAGACCCAGGAGCTTAAGGAAAACAGGGCGCAGCTTCTGACACAGACGCAGGAGTGGCTGGAGACGGTGGGACGCAGGAAAATACAGACAGAGACACAGGACGGCTATCTGCTTGTGGCGGAGGAGTTTCCGGCCGGGGAAGGCGATAAGTGGGTGCTCCTTCTGCACGGTTATACGGGCTGGAAGGAGGAGATGTATCAGTTTGCTTTCTGGTACTACAGTCAGGGATATTCCGTGCTCGTGCCTGACCTGCGGTGCCAGGGGGAGAGCGAGGGCGACTTCATCGGTATGGGATGGACTGACCACTATGACGGCGAGCTCTGGATCGACCATATCCTTGCGCAGACGCCGGATGCGGAGATTGTGCTCCACGGGCAGTCCATGGGTGCGGCCACGGCCCTCATCATGGCGGGTTCCCCGGAGGTGTCCGAACACATTGTGGCGGTGGTTTCCGACAGCGCTTACACGGAAGCCTACGAAATGTTTGGCGATAAGATTACGGAGTGGTTCCATCTGCCGGCTGCGCCCTTTGTGGATTCAGCCTGCCTGATGCTGAGACTCCGGGGCGGTTACAATCTGCGGGACGCGTCCCCGCTGCGCGCGGTATCCGAAAGCAGTGTGCCCACGCTGTTCATCCACGGGGACGAGGACCGGATGATTGATGTGGGCATGTCCTATGAGCTGTTTGAGGCGGCCTCCTGCGAGAAGGAGCTGTTCATTGTGGAGGGCGCGGGCCATGCCCAGGCACAGGACAAGGACCCGGACGAGTATTACGGGAGAATCGACGCATTTTTGAAACGTTATCTGCAGGGGTAGAAAGGCAGGTGTTCTATGGCTGTTAAAACTGGAAAAAATTGGCGGAGGACAGAGAAGGCTATAGTCGGAATGCTGGCTGCGGCGCTGCTTTTTTTATCCCCCTTCGGGAACAGAGAGGCGGATGTGGTTTGCGGGGCCGGGAAGCGCCCGGTGCGGGTGAGCTTTTTTCCTATGGGCGGGTACCATGAGACACTGCCGGACGGAAGTTTTTCCGGCATGGATGTGGAATACCTGGAAAATCTCTGTGATTATGTAAACTGGTCTGTGGAATATGTGCCCTGTGAAAGCTGGGACGAGGCTTTACAGATGTTAGCCGACAAAGAGGTGGATCTGGTAGGCTCCGCCCAGTATTCTGCGGAGAGGGCTGCGGTTTACAGCTACGCCGACCTAGCAAACGGTTATACCTTCGGCGCCATTGCGGTGAGGGGAGACAGCGCGCTTGCCTTTGAGGATTTTGAAGCCATGGGGGACATCACTTACGGCGTTGTCAAAAGCTATGTGAGGAAACAGGAGTTTTTTGAATATCTGGGGGGACATGGCATTGAAAGCCCGGAAGTGCGCGAGTATGAGAACACAGCCACGCTGCAGGGAGCGCTTGATGCGGGGGAGATTGATGCGCTGGTGCATTCCCTTACGGAGATCAGAGAGGGACAGCGGGTAATCGGACGTTTTGCGCCGATGCCCTTTTATTATATTACATATCCCGGAAATGAGGCGCTTTTGCGGGAACTGAATCAGGGGATTGCAGACGTCAGGATGAACCGGCCTGAGCTGGAGAACGAGCTGATGGTGAAGTATTACGACAGCCGTCTGGATCACACGATTCTGCTCACCAGCGAGGAGAAGGATTATATTGACAGGACAAAGACGCTGACAGTGGGGTGCCCGGACGGCTATTATCCCTTTTCCTATCTGGACGAGGAGGGAGAATACAGGGGCCTTATACCGCAGATGCTGGAGGAGATTTCTGAGAGTACGGGCCTTGGCTTTCACTATGTGCAGGTGAAGGACGTGGAGGAGGCGAAGCGTAAACTTGCCGAAGGATCTGTTGATGTCATAGGGTATTGCGGTGAAGGGGCAGGATATATCAGGCAGGCGGGCGGCGCACCCACGAAGGTCTATGCCCAGGTGCCCCATGTGATCATCAGGAAGCGCGGGGACAGAACGGAGGAACTACAGACCCTGGCGGTGACGGGTGACAATCTCACGGAGGAGGGCGGCGTTTCTTTTGGAGAAGAGGCAGAGCTTTTGATTCTGGAGGATCAGAGAGAATGTCTACAGGCGGTGCGCTCGGGACGGGCTTCGGCGGCACTGTGCGACGGTTACATGGCGGAGTATCTGCTGGGCTCCCAGCTGGGCTTCGGGCAGCTGGAAATCCATACGGTCTTAAGCGACGTACACAGTATCCGAATGGTAGTGCGGGATGACGCGGATTCCCCGCTTCTGGGAATTTTAAATAAGGAACTGCCGGACGTCACAGATAAGATGGTAAACGACTATATGCTGCAGGATAATTTCTATTCCCGGATGAGCGTGGACAGCTTTATCAGGGATCACAGCATTGTTATTATCCTGATTCTGTTTTCGGCGGCGGCCCTCGCCATCTTTGTGCTGTACCGTATGCTGGAAAACAGCAGACGTCTCCAGAAACTGATGTACAGGGACACGGATTTCAATATCTGGAATCTCAACTATCTGAAATACAGGGCGTCGCTCAGGCTGGGGACGGAGGCGGACAGAAAGTATGCCATCGTGTACACGGATATCTGCCAGTTCAAAAGCTATAATGCGCTTTATGGCTGGAGTACGGGACAGAGGCTGCTGGAGCTCACCATAGAGGAATTGTCTTCGGAGATCGACAGCGAGTGGGAGCTTTATGCCAGAAGTTATGGCAGTCATTTTGTGCTCTTTGTCTGCTATGAGGATATGGCACAGCTGGAGGAACGCATACAGGATATGGCGGATCGGATTTCCGGCTATATCTATGAAAAAGAGGAGATCCGCATGACCCAGGCGCTGGGGATCTGTGCCATCAGCGAGGGTGAGACGGACATTCAGCTGGCTCTTTCCAATGCGATTCAGACGGTGGACCTGATCAAGGACAGCCACAGCAATGTGGTCCGGGTTTACGACGATGAGCTGCGTAAACAGTTAAAGGAGCAGCAGGAGCGGGAAACGCTTCTGGATTCTGCGGATGTGCAGAGGGATTTCGTGGCATACTATCAGGCGAAGGTTGATATCCGAAGCGAGCGCGTGGTGGGAGCGGAGGCGCTTGTCCGCTTCAAAGACCCGTCGGCGGGAGGCGCGATCCGTGCGCCCGGCTTTTTCGTTCCCTACTATGAGCAGACGGGAAGGATCATGGAGATTGATTTCTTTGTGATGGAGAGTGTCTGTAAGATGCTGCGCAGACGGCTTGACCAGGGACTTTCGGTGGTTCCCGTGTCCTGTAACTTTTCCAGATCCCATTTTGTGAGGGAAGGGTTCCCGGCGCATATTGAGGCCGTGATGGAGAAATATCAGATTCCCAAAAACCTGATTGAGGTGGAGATAACGGAGACGCTGGTGGTGGAGGAGATGCAGCAGCAGAAGGTGAAGGAGAATGTGGAGATTTTGAGGAGAAACGGTATCCATCTCTCCATCGACGACTTTGGATCGGGCTATTCTTCTCTGGGCGTTTTTGAGCAGATCCCCGCGTCGGTGATCAAACTGGACAGATCTTTCCTGTTGAATAATGAGAACCGTACCAGACAGGTACAGATCATGAAAAATATTGTCAATCTGGCAAAAGATCTGGATGCGCAGGTGGTATGTGAGGGCGTGGAGACGGCACAGGATACGGAGCTGATGATGGAGATCGGGGCTTACGTCGCCCAGGGCTACCGTTACTGTAAGCCGGTGCCGGAGGAAGTGTTTGAGGGTATGATTGTATGAGGAAAAAAATAATGTTCGGTCTGTGCATTCTGGCAGCGTTTATGTGTTTTCTGTATTGTTTTATTGTGTTCAGCATTCGTTCCGGCAGCCGTTTTTATCTGATCTGGGGGCTGGGAGGATTGTTTTTCACCGGTCTGGCGCTGATGATACGGTTTGACCTGTGGAGTCAATTTCCTTTGCAGCTGCGAAGGATAATCTGCGGCACTGTGCTTGCCGGGATTCTGGCTTTTATAGTGGCGGAGGGCTGTATCTTTGCCCATTACAGGGATCAGGGCAGGCCGGATCTGGACTATATCATTGTCCTGGGAGCCCAGATGAAGCCGGCCGGGCCCAGTGCGGTTCTGAAGTTCCGGCTGGATGCGGCCTATGATTACCTGACCGCCAATGAGAATACGCTCTGCGTGGTGTCCGGCGGACAGGGGGCAAATGAGCCCTGTACCGAGGCTCAGGGGATGTATGACTATCTGGTGGAGAGAGGTATTGCGCCGGAGCGGATTCTCATGGAGGACAAGTCCACGGACACCTCCGAGAACATCGCTTTCAGCGCAAAAATCATCGGCGGGACGGATAAGGATGTGGGAATTGTGACCAATAATTTTCACGTGTTCCGGGGCATGATGCTTGCCAGACACGCGGGGTTTGAGAATGCCTGCGGCATTTCGGCCAGATCGAACATCTATTTTCAGCCCAATAATCTGGTGCGGGAGTTTTTCGGGATTATGAAGGATCTGGTATGCGGAAATCTACTATAACAGTTCAGCCAGACCGCAGATGACGCGGCAAATCGTGCTTGCACGTATTTGACAGGCAGATGACGGTCTGAGGGAGCGCCCGTTTATGAGCAGAAGCAGCTGCGTAGCAGCGGAGAGCGTCGGAGACACGGTTTTGCGAATGGGTGTGGGCTGAACAGTGAACGGTGTGGGCTGAACAGTGGAAATGCCGCTTGACGTTTGGGTGACGAAGCGAGTAGAATAGAACAAGCACAGATGATAAATTGCTTGATACGCTTGGAGATAAAAGGTGAGGGAACTGAGGAGAATAGGCAGAAAAAGAATAGGAATTGCAACGGTTTTGCTGTGCGCGCTCCTTGCGGGCTGCGGTGCGGAAGCGGAGCCGAGCCACACCAAACAGGGCATGGATGCCATTGCGGCGCTTGATTATGAGAAGGCGCTCACTCTCTTCCAGACAGCGGAGGAAAACGGGGAGGAGAAGCGGCTGCTCTATCGGGGCATGGGGCTGGCTTATCTTGGAAAAACCGACTATGAGGCGGCCATCGCCTATCTGGAAACTGCGCTGCGGCTCGGGGACAGTATGGTGGAGGATCTGGATTTTGACATCAATTATTATCTCGCCACGGCATATTATAAAAACGGGCAGATGCAGGAAGCGGTGGGTGTGTACGACGCGATCCTGGGACTGCGGCCAGAGGAGACGGACGCCTATTATCTGCGGGGGTGCGTGAAACTTGCAGAGGGAAATTTTGAAGGGGCACAGGCGGACTTTGACGCGGCGGTCGCACAGGAACCGAAAAACTATGACCGCATGATCCGCATTTACATGGTGCTTGAGGAGTATGGGTATCAGGAAGCAGGGCAGGTTTATCTGCAAAACGCCATGAAGGAGAACGAGAAGTCCATCTCCGATTACGACATGGGGCGTATCTGCTATTATATGGAAGATTATGAGAACGCCCGCAGCTTCCTTGAAAAGCTGAAAACCACGACGGACTATGGTGCGGCGCTGTATCTGGGCAGGACTTATGAGGCGCTGGGAGATTACAACTATGCGGCAAGCATCTATGCGGGCTATGTGGAGTACGACCAGACAAAGGCGGAGATATATAACCAGCTTGGGCTGTGCCGTATGCAGTTGAAGGAGTACGATGCGGCGCTTCTTGCCTTTCAGACGGCCATGAACATTGAGGGAAACGATATGATGCAGACCCTGAAATTCAATGAGGCGGTTACCTATGAATATATGGGGGATTACAAGACGGCGGCGGCTCTTATGAACAGCTACCTGCGAAGCTATCCGGACGACGCGGCTGCGAAGCGGGAATATGAGTTTTTACAGACCAGATAACGGATTTAAATCAGGAAGGAGAGATATATTATGAAAGACACTTATGTGCGTGTAAAGGGCATTATCAAAAAAGGGGATTCTTATCTTCTGTTGAAGAGATGGGTGGACGATCATATTCCGGATCCCTTTGTATGGGAGTTTATTGATGCTGAGGTGCCTCACGGGGATGCGCCTGACGATACGATGCTTTCCGTGATTTCGGAGCTTCTTTCTGTCAACGGCAAAATCGAGAAGATTGAGTATACATGGTCGCAGCTTCTCGGGGAGACGCACTGTGTAGGCATTGCTTACATATGTTCTATCCCGGAGGATGAGGAGTCCCATATCGTTTTGACGGAAGACTACGGGAGCTACGAGTGGGTGAAGAGGGATCAGTTCCCGCTTTATATTGAGAACCAATATGTATTGAAAGATCTGGAGGGCAAGGCACTGTGATTAATACGCTGACGGAGAAAATAAAAAAACTGGAAGCGCCTATCGTGGTGGGACTTGACCCCACCATGAAATTTGTACCGGAATATATGAAAAAACAGGCGTTTGCAGAGTACGGCGAGACCCTGAAGGGTGCGGCGGAGGCGATTCTGGCTTATAATAAGGGAATTGTGGACGCGGTCTGCGATCTGATACCGGCAGTGAAGCCGCAGATCGCCATGTATGAACAGTTCGGCATAGAGGGTCTGATTGCCTTTCAGAAGACGGTTGCCTACTGCAAAGAGAAGGGTCTGGTGGTGATCGGGGATATCAAGCGCGGCGATATCGGTTCCACTTCCGAGGCCTACGCCGTAGCGCATCTTGGACAGGTGCAGGTGGGAAATACCATGTGCCGAGGTTTTGAAGAAGATTTTGCGACGGTAAACCCCTATCTCGGTTCCGACGGTGTCCAGCCCTTTATCAAGGTCTGTAAGGAAGAAAAGAAGGGGATCTTCGTTCTGGTAAAGACGTCCAACCCCAGCAGCGGGGAGTTCCAGGACCGTCTCGTACTTCCCAAAGACAGCAGGGACGCGGCAAAGGCGAGGCCGCTCTATGAGATTGTGGGCGAGAAGGTGGCCCAGTGGGCCGCGGAATGTATGGGCGGGGAGTACAGCTATATCGGCGCAGTGGTGGGCGCGACCTACCCGGAGATGGGAAAGATTTTGAGACAGATCATGCCCAAGTCCTACATTCTTGTGCCCGGTTATGGCGCGCAGGGCGGCAGCGGAAAGGATTTAAAGCCCTTTTTCAATGAGGACGGGCTGGGAGCCATCGTCAATTCTTCCAGAGGGATCATTGCCGCGTACCAGCAGGAGAAATATGCGAAGTACGGGGAAGAGAATTATGCGGATGCGGCCCGGGCGGCGGTGCTTGACATGAAAGAGGATATTCGGACGGGTATATCCTAAAACGTATATTTTAATGAAAAAATGACATACTATTCCTGAACAGAATGAAGATGATTCAGCCAGGACAGCTGATTTTTGCGGACGGCAGGCTATATGACCACGGTTTTGACGGACATCCGCAGGAAAGATGGCAGTGCTGGCAGAAAGGGATCGTATGTTAGGAAAGCAGAGTATTCAGTTTGAGAAAAAACCTTACATCATAGGCAGCGCCTCCGTCGTCGGCAGCAAGGAAGCGCAGGGCCCCATGGGAGAACTCTTTGACAAAGTCGGGTACGACGATATGTTCGGCGGAAAGACCTGGGAGGAGGCGGAGAGCATCCTGCAAAAGGAGGCGCTTGAGATCGCCATATCCAAAGCGGAGCTTACGAAGCAGGATCTGGAGATGGTGTTCGCGGGCGATCTGCTGGGACAGTCCATTGCCAGCAGCTTTGGCATGGCGGGGTATCAGCTTCCTCATGTTGGGCTTTATGGAGCCTGTTCCACCTGTGGATTGTCGCTGACCATGGGAGGCGTGACGGTCTCTGGCGGTTTTGCGAAGAAGGCTGCCTGCATTACTTCCAGTCATTTTGCCAGTGCGGAGAAAGAGTTCCGCTATCCGCTGGCATACGGAAACCAGCGGCCCAAATCGGCCACATGGACGGTGACGGGAAGCGGCGCCTTTATTTTGTCGTCGCAGCCGGGAAAGCAGACTCTCGCCGTGATGGAGGGCGTCACTGTCGGAAAGATTGTGGATTACGGAATCAAAGATTCCATGAATATGGGCGCGTGCATGGCTCCCGCGGCTGCGGATACAATCCGGCAGAATCTGGAGGACTTCGGCAGAAAACCGGGTGATTATGATAAGATTATCACCGGCGATCTGGGCGAAGTGGGGCAAAAACTTCTGTTTGACCTGCTTGAGGAGAAGCAGATCGACATTACCAGACAGCATATGGACTGCGGCATTGAGATTTATGACAGCGAGAAGCAGAACACGGATGCGGGCGGTTCCGGCTGCGGTTGCAGCGCGGCGGTGCTTTCGGCCTACATTTTAAAGAAGATTGAGGAGGGGATTTGGAAGAAAGTCCTCTTTGTGCCTACGGGGGCGCTGCTTTCCAAGACCAGCTTTAACGAAGGGCAGACGATTCCGGGCATTGCCCACGGGGTGGTGCTGGAACATTATAAAGAGTAAGCTTTATCAGCGGGACGGTTTCGACTGTCCCGCTGTTTTGCCCTGCGATGACAGCAGAGCGGACAGATGGAAAGGCGGAAGGACGTCATATCTATCAGGCTGGTGCAGGAGGGCGGTGATTTTGCTGTTTCCTGTGGTGAAGAAAAGTTCCATGCGGTGGTGACGCGTGACGTTATAAGATTTATAGGCATTTGGTGCAACCGGGTAGTTATTTAGTGCAGTTTGAGTTAAAAATGCGGGTGCACCTGCCGATAGATTTTATGAAGCAAGAAGTGAAGATGAATTTTGGAGTAACAGGTGAATTTTATAAGGCCAGCATAGCATAGCAAAGGAAACGGTTTCGGCTGTTTATGAGAAAAACAGGATGGAAACGACTCTTTGAAGTTTTGAGGGGTTTAACTTTAAGGCATAAAAATCATTATCAGGGGGAATGAATATGGGCGTCAATGGAATCGGAACAGCAGGATATCAGATGACAGGTTATCAGGGCGGGAAGGTACAAAGTAATGTCGAATCCGGTGCAAAGAGTTTCATGGAAACTGTGGCGGAGAAATCAGCACAGGATAAAGTGACCGAGTGCGGGGAAAAAGACGAGGAAGAGATCCGGAGAATGTCAGAAACAGATTTTGAGGAACGCGTGTTGCAAAGTGCCGGGCCGAATGCTCCACAATCTGTAAAAGATGCCTGGATGGAGACGGTAAAAGAAGTTGGGGTAAACGGACTGGGTGAAACCAGGAATGGAAGGACACATATTACACAAATGTATATACAGCAGGCTATAGCCAATTATTATGGATTGCTGCATAGTAATGATATTTTGGGTAATTCCGTAGAGTCGGCAATACGGGCAACCCAGAAGGCCTTATATGATTTTGACCATCCCTTAGAACCCGGCAAAGTCAGAAGTATGGAAGAGCAGCAGGCCCGCATGAAAGAGAGGGAGTTTTATACAGTATTCTTGGAGAAATTGAAAGGGTTATAGGGTGTCTGATGGCTGTGTGATAAATGTGCCCCCAAAATGAGCGCGGGTTCTTTGATGGGAATCCATGCTGGCGGAAGATACGAATCGGGGAGAAAACAGCGATAGATGCTATTTTCGTAAAGGGAGGAGAAAGTATGACGCAGGTGGGATTAAGCAATTACCAGATTGGGAACAGCAATGTGGCAGAGAGAGCAGACAATAAAAAGGCGGAGAAAAAGACAGAGGACAAATACGCCAGTGTATCCGCATATCAGGCATACTTGAAGGATAAGTATTCTTGTTTATCCGCGCCTGATTATAAGGTGACAATATCACAGGCATATTTGGAGAAATGTATCAAAGATCCCAAAGAGGCTGAACTGTTGGAAAAAAATCTGGCACAGATACCGGTCAGTAAGCAGATGGCGACTGCATTTTGGAGCGCACAGGGAGCAAGAGTTGTGAACGACGAATTGATTTTTGATGAAAATGGGAATTGCTGTGGCAGCCCTAATACATATGTGACAAACAGTCATTCATCATCAGACAGCAGCGTTGAGGATAAAATATCGGAGAAAAAGGGCAAAAGGAAAAAAACTTCACCACAGGACTATTATCAAAAGAGAAAGCTCTTAAGAGAGCAGTTTGAGGAGAGGCTGGCGGAGAAGGAGTATCTGAAAAATCAGCTGACAGAGGAAGAAAGGAATGAGGAGTGGCTGAAAAAACGTGCTTTGTCAAAGGAGCGAAATGCAGGCAGATTCATTGAACGATATGAAGCCAATATTTTGATGTCCTAAATCACGCGATGTATAAAAGAAAATTATTCGGCACGAGAACTATCCCGCCAGATTGACAGAAAACCCATTTCTGGATTCTTATCTGGAAGCGCTTGATCGTCAGAAGAAAAAGGAAAATGAGAATCCGAGTGTTGGAATGATATTATGTGCATCTAAAGATGATGAAGTGGTTGAGTATGCTATGAGTAGAACATTGTCTCCAATGATGGTTGCAGAGTATCAACTCCAATTGCCGGATAAGAATATACTGCAAAAGAAATTGCACAAAATTCAGGACTTCAAGATATTCTAGGAATGGATGCGACTCAGGAAAAGAAATATAAAAGTTTTTATTTTGGCGGCTGTGGCTGTAATTGCAATCTTTTTTATTGCTGGAGTGATTCAGAACTCAGATAGAAAGCCGGATGAATACACATTGATATTTGAAGGCGATAATAAGGCGGAAGTATGGGTAGATATAGCAATACAGGGAGAGGATGGCGTTATGTATCTGGCCAGTATGCTTCTTAAGGATAGTGCTCCGACGATGCGTGATGTTGTGGAGACAATCAATAATAAGTATGAAGGAATATTGATCGGTATAAATGATAATGGGATTATCACATCGGTCAATGAATGTCAAAATGAGAAGAAGCATTGGAATGTCTGCATAAATAATAAAAGAGCATCAGAACAAAATATAGATGCGATACAGGTAAGTGATTATGATGGTATTACGTTGCTGTATGAATGAAAGATAAATCAGCAAAAGGATGTCTTCCCTGCAGGAAGGAGCTGCTATCTGATATGTGGCTGTAAAGGATAGGGGAAGGTTTGTCAAGTGCCTTCCCCGGTTCTTTATTTGTCTTTCGGGGAAAAAATCTGTACGTCGGGATAAAGTGAATGATATTTAAAGGAATTTATGTATAGTACAGCTTTTGGATATTGTCAATCTAACTGATGTTGGATAGTGCGGAGGGGTGACAAACAAATACAAATAAGAAAGGGACTTCCTCAATCTTTAAAAGGCTATGACAAAATCGGTCATAGTCTTTTTTCATGCGGTTGTTACCGTAGGAAATGAAAGCGTATTCCCCAAAGCAGAGAAATATCCACCTACAATATTCCGCAATCCAAATATCCGACAACTAACGGACAAAAATCAAAAACAGCTACTTTCATAAGTGGCATCATGTGTACGCTCATAAGTGCTATTTTGTTTATATTCATTATTTGGCAGATATATCTACCATCAATATTTATACATCTAACTTTAGATGTAGCACAGGGAGGGAAAAGACCATGAACAAAGAGCAGGAACAGCAGATTTTGGACTATTACAGCACCACAGACAAATATATTCACAGCAAGCTACACTCCAATGCGCATCAGAGCGTATTTACCAAAGAAAATGATAAATATCAGTGGCTTGTATTGGAGCAGAAAAGCCAGCGCGAAATTGAGGTAAGGCAGACCGACAGGCATGGAACAATCACAGCGAGGGATAACTACGAACTTACAAGAAATATCCCTAAGTGCGTGGGCGTGGAACGCTTATGTGAGGGGGCAAATATACAGATACCCTTTAATGCTGATGAAATCAATCTGATTTATCAGTTCGGGGAACAGAGCAAGGCGGAAACGTGCGCCAGTTTATCCGCAATCCTGCCACAGATAAAGGACAGCGACACCAAGCAGATTGTAAGCACTACTTTGAAGAAATTAAATTCCTTGTCAGAGGAAACGTGTGCGGAATTGACCGCTACCACCAAAAGACGAAAAATTACCGAGCGTGACCATTCCATAAAGACAAGGTTAGCCAAAGCAAAAGAACAGTCAAAACAGCCGACAGTTGCCGAGAGGAAAAAACACAGAACCCACAGCAAAGGAAAGGGGGATATGGAACTATGAAACTCTCACGATATGAGCAGGAAACCATAGTCAATTACAATGCAGGAGAACAGACCGCCACTGTCTACACAAGGGATAAGGCAGTTATGAGGAAACTTGACACGCTTGTTGCCGACTTTCCCGACACATATAGTATTACGGAGCAGGACGAAGTATCTAAGACCTATTCTTTTCCGAAATCATATGTTAGCTACCGCAAGCCGAGAGCGGTCAGCACAGAGCAGAGGGAACGGGCAAGGCAGATGATGATTGCTAATAATAAGGTAAAAGAGTTTAAGTAAAATTTAGTAGAATTGCGTGTGCGTTTGTGGTAAGATAATAACACTGCAATTCAACGAATAGAATTTAATGGAGAATAATATTATGGCTGTTTCAAATGCAAAAGCAACATTTTCGTGTGATGTAAAAACTGTTTGGGATATCGTGACTTCCCTTAACGACTATTCATGGAGAAGTGATTTGAGTAAAATTGTCTGCTTGAATGAAAAGCAATTTATCGAATGTACAAAAGACGGTTTTGAAACTACTTTTACAATAACCTGTAGGAAAGAATGTGAACGGTGGGAATTTGATATGGAAAATGAAAACATGAAAGGACATTGGACAGGTGTATTTTCAGTTCATGATACTTCGACGACTATCGACTTTACAGAAAATGTAATAGCGAAAAAATTATTTATGAAACCTTTTGTTGGAATATATCTAAAAAAGCAACAAGCTACATATATTCAAGATTTAAAAAAGACATTGGAGGAAAGATTATGAATTGCCAAGAAATCATAAAGAGGTTACAATCTTTATCATCAGAAAAATATAAAGCAAATGTAGTAAAAATGGGGATACCCGAAAAATGCAGTATTGGAGTTTCCACATCCGAAATACGAAAATTAGCTAAGGAAATAGGAAAATCCAATGAATTAGCCTTTGAATTATGGGAAACGGGTTACCATGAAGCAAAATTATTAGCGGTACTTTTATTTGATAAAAAACAGATATCTGATAAAGATATTGAAAAAATAATGAACGATGTATTTTCATGGGATTTATGTGACCATTTATGCAAGAATTTGATTATTAAAACAAAGAATTACGATAGCTTTATAATGGAATGGAGCAGAACAACAGAAGTATATAAAATACGGGCAGCATTTACACTGATTGCTTCTGCTGCTATACATGATGATAAGATAACTGATGATAAATTAGATGAATATTTAGAACTAATTAAAGAATGTTCCAATAATCAACATGAGCATATAAAAAAAGCTGTATCGTGGGCTTTGCGGGAAATTGGAAAAATAGATTATACATACAATGAGAAAGCCATAATATTAGCCAATAAATTAAAAGAAACAGGAAATAAAACGCAGATGTGGATTGCAAAAGATGTATTGAAAGAGATTGAAAATGTAGTAAAAGCTACGGAACGAAAAAGGCTTATTTCCATAAACACTAAAATGGGACAAGAAGTTTGAAATATTATTTACTAAGATAGCATTAAGCACTTGGAAAAATCTAAGTGCTTTTTTTCTGCACGATTTATTATATCAAGATTAAAAGAGTATGAAAAACTGGATATCGTTTTTAGGTAGCGATTTATCATAACCAAATGATCCGCTACCTTTTTATTTTTAACAACTATCAACGCATCACAGAAAGGAAAAGGTATCAGGAATGATTGAGAGCAAGCAGGAAGTCAGCAAAGACTTAGAAAAAGCATTAAAAGTATTGCAACAGGCGCAACAGCGTGTAGCCAATGAAAAGAAAAAGCAGAACGAGAAGAAACG
>CAMQTN010000005.1 GCA_947037115.1 uncultured Lachnospiraceae bacterium | reverse complement strand
ACATAAATTTATCTTTTTTATTATAATACTTATTCTTATATTTTTCCTCTCTATCCTTGCACAAAAAAGAGATGCGAATATTCAATAATTAATAAATCCATTTCCTTTCTGCCACTCAGCCAAGTGTGTCCTGTACGGGACCATCCCATAAAAAAGAGGGCTAACCAAACCATCTCCTGGCTTGGTTAACCCCAAAAATACGAGCTTTTCTTAGAATTTTCCTGCCTTAGCAGCTTCCTCAATCGACACAGGAATCCTTGATTTTACGGCGTTTCCAAACCGTTTGAGTGTTGCGTGAGGGTTATCAACTCGATTTATATTACTTAATTTTAATGTCTGACCACTGCATCTCTCTTGCAGTTATCAAAAAATTCCTCATCCAAAATCAGCACATTATCCACCATAGGTCTTATACTATTGACGTTCTGCCCCTTTACACCAACCACAACCGTAATTTTCCCGATACTTTTTAGAACTTCATATACTTTTATATAATCTGTATCTGCACTCAAAAAGAACGCTATGTCATATGAATTATAAAATGCCTTACTTATAGCATGTACAGCCAAATTTATATCTGTTCCCTTCTCCACTTTATAATATGTACTCTTATTACCTATCTCCATTGAAATATTTTCGTTCACCTGTCTTGCAACATATCTTCCTTCAACCACATCTGTATATGGAGCATTTTTCATTCCTGTAACCCAATTATAATAATTTACAAGATATATATCTTTCATCAAAAATTCATCCGGCTTAGGAACAAATATAAATCCTTTCAGGAAATCTACATTTGAAATCTGAGCGCAAACATTTCTAAACAATTTATTATAATCTAATTTTATCGTTGGTTTACTAATGCTTTTATAATATTTCTGCAACGCAATATCAAAATTCATATGATCAATAAAAACCATTCCTCTAAGCATACATACCCTCCATATAAATCTAAAGGCTTGCATGTATAAAACACACAAGCCCGTTCGCTATCTACTAGAAATCAGTTTCGAAAAACCGATTTCTTGAAGTTATTATATGCAAATACATATAATAAGTCAACATCTTTTTGTACCAAAAATAACCTATTCTTAATTAAAAATCACTTTTTCTTGCTTTTTGACTCCTTTGCATGATATTTCCTGATACCTTTAAAAATAATAGAAGAAAAATGAGGGTTATGTGAGAGTTACGAACTCAAATTATCTTGAACACCATAAACATGAAAACCCCAGAACCCGCGCGGTTTCAGGCTATTCTCCCTTTTCGTCATGGTAGGAGGCGCAAAATACGCCTACACCGCACCAACAAACATTTTCTCGGCAAAAGCGCGCCTATATTGTATACAAAAACACCACGATTCGCAAAAATCATGGTGTTTTATCTGTCTTTATGTTATAGTTTTGTCATTTTTGCTGCAACTCAATCAAAATTTCCCAGCCTTCGCCGCTTCCTCAATCGAAACCGCAACAGCAACGGTAGCGCCCACCATCGGGTTATTACCCATACCGATCAGGCCCATCATCTCCACGTGTGCCGGAACGGAGGAAGAACCTGCAAACTGTGCGTCAGAGTGCATACGTCCCAGTGTATCCGTGAAACCGTAGGATGCGGGACCTGCAGCCATGTTGTCGGGATGAAGTGTACGGCCTGTACCGCCGCCGGATGCAACTGAGAAATACTTCTTACCTGCCTCTGTTCTCTCCTTCTTGTATGTACCTGCTACCGGATGCTGGAATCTTGTGGGATTGGTAGAGTTACCTGTGATGGATACATCCACGTTCTCTTTCCACATGATAGCCACGCCCTCGGGTACGGAGTTTGCGCCATAGCAGTTTACTTTGGAACGAAGACCGTCAGAGTAAGCGGTTCTGTCAACTTCCTTCACTTCGTTTGTATAAGGATCGTACTCGGTCTCCACAAAGGTGAAACCGTTGATTCTGGAAATAATCTTAGCTGCGTCTTTCCCGAGACCATTCAGGATAACGCGCAGGGGTTTCTGGCGAACCTTGTTAGCCTTCTCAGCAATACCGATAGCACCTTCTGCCGCTGCGAAAGACTCATGACCTGCCAGGAATGCGAAGCAGTCTGTCTCTTCCTCAAGGAGCATCTTGCCTAAGTTACCATGGCCCAGGCCAACCTTACGGGTGTCTGCCACGGAACCGGGAATACAGAATGCCTGCAGGCCCTCACCAATTGCTGCCGCTGCGTCAGCCGCCTTCTTGCAGTCCTTCTTGATCGCGATTGCCGCGCCTACCGTGTAAGCCCAGCATGCGTTCTCAAAACAGATAGGCTGGATTTTCTTCACCTGCTCATATACGTCTAAGCCGGCGTCTTTTGTGATTTTCTCGGCTTCCTCGATAGAAGAAATGCCATAGCTGCTCAATACGGAATTGATTTTATCAATTCTTCTTTCATATGATTCAAATAAAGCCATCTTATCTTCTCCTCCTGATTTTTGTATAGCTTCCCTCTAAACTACTGTTCAGCCCGCGCCATTTTATAAAACCGCTCTATTACACCGAGGCTGCGGAGCAGTCCTCGCGATCGAGATTGCCCAATCGGCTCAAAATTGGCGCTCCCTCAGAACTTCATCTATCTGCCAAATTCATGCAAACATGATCTGTCCAATCGATTCGCTCCGGCTGAACTGCTGCAATCTATTCGCATCTGGGATCAATAATCTTTACGGCATCATCTACACGGCCATACTGACCACATGCCTTTTCATACGCTGTGTTGGGATCGTCGCCCTTCTTGATAAAGTCAGTCATCTTTCCAAGGCTTACGAACTTATAACCGATGATCTCATCATTCTTATCAAGCGCGATGCCCGTCACATAACCCTCAGCCATCTCAAGATAACGGGGGCCTTTCTTGAGAGTACCGTACATCGTACCCACCTGGCTTCTTAAGCCCTTACCAAGATCCTCAAGACCTGCGCCTACCGGAAGTCCGTCCTCGGAGAATGCAGACTGTGTACGTCCGTAAACAATCTGTAAGAACAGCTCTCTCATAGCAGTGTTGATCGCATCGCATACCAGATCCGTATTGAGCGCTTCCATAACCGTAAGACCCGGCAGGATCTCGGAAGCCATAGCTGCGGAGTGGGTCATACCGGAACATCCGATGGTCTCCACAAGGGCCTCCTGGATAATACCCTCCTTCACATTCAGGGTCAGCTTACAAGCACCCTGCTGAGGAGCACACCAGCCTACGCCGTGTGTCAGGCCGGAAATGTCCTTCACTTCCTTCGCCTGCACCCACTTTGCTTCCTCGGGGATAGGAGCACAGCCATGATGAACGCCCTGTGCCACTGTACACATTTCTTCAACTTCTTTTGAATAGATCATGTGATAACTCCTTTCGATTATGTATTAATTATTTGATAACAGGTCCTGATCACCTGTCATAACCGCCATTCCCATTGTCTCATATCAGAAGGAAAAAATCCAGATGTTTGTGAATTTTTTCTTATGTTTTAAATAACAGTTCAGCCCGCGCCGTTCGCAAAGTCACAGCCTTGCTGTTAACCCATAAAATACTCCGATATATCAAAGCTGTTCAGGAGAGCAAGCCCGTTCTCCTCCCTGCACTCCAGCCAGCTTGCGCTGCACCTCGTCCAGCTCCTGAGCGAATAGTTAAACAGTTCCTCCGTGCATCGGCAGTGAGGATCATTCTTGTCAAGGTTGCGTAAAATACAGTTTTCGCAGGGTGTATCCCTGTTTTGCAGCGACTTATAGCAGATGTCTCCGATCTTTACGCTGGGAGAATCTATCACCACTTTTTTATTGATAAAACTAATTTCATAATTATCCGGATTCACCACATAGACGAAACTGTCCATATTATCAAACACTGCAATCTGAGCTACAAAATTCTGCATTCTGTCCATCAGTCCGATCTGCAGGATGTTCGCCTCCATCAGCCGGAACAGGGACCGGATTTCAACCATCTCATTCTTTGACAGCTCCATCTGCACGTCCTCATGGTTCTCAAAAACGATGGCACCCTGAAATTCTCCCTTGGATGTGAGCGGATAATAAAGCATACTCTTAATGCCCTCCGCCTGGAAATACTCGCGCATCTCCTCCGCCGTCAGATCATAATCATGAATCATCGTCACAGTGGGGAACGACGCGTATAGGATCTCATTTACAACCCGCTTCAGTTCATAGTGCTCATCCGCTTCCTTTCCCGTTGTATACTGCTTCACGGTAAAATGTATATTGCGCGAGATGGGCAGGGAATCATTTCCACAGATGTATCCCCGGTGGAACTTATATTTTGCAGTCATCAGCTCTATGGAAGATCGAAGCGCAGATTCAAGCACCTTATCCTCAAAGAGAATCTGCATCACCTGATCCTCTATGTTCCTGTCATAATCCAGCGTCTTCGTCATATCATAGCCGACTTTTCTGTTGGCGTGATAAACCGTTGTGCTGGCCGCATGATAAACGCGGTAGCCATCCTTACCGTTCGCCTTAACCGTGTATACGGCTCTGTCCGCCTTCTCGAAAAGCTCCTCGTAAGTCTTTCCGTGATAAGGATAAACGGCAACACCCACACTACAGGTCACATGAATCGGCTGTCCCTCAAAATCAAGATCATATCTGACACTCTTTACAATACTGTTCGCCATCTCGTCGGCATCTGAAATGGTAGACATGTTTCTCATATAAACCATAAACTCGTCGCCGCCAATACGGCCGATCACGTCGCCGCCCTTAAACATCTCCTTTAAAATACCGGCCGTCTTCTCCAAAAGCTGGTCACCGTTTGCGTGGCCCAAAAGATCATTAGCCTCTTTAAAATTATCCAGGTCAATGATCATCAGCGCGCTCAGCGTGTTATCACTGCTATCCTCGATCGCGCTGTGTATCAGCTGCTCTGTCGCACCCTGGTTGTAAATGCCCGTAAGCGCATCCTTCTCCGCCCGCAGAAGCAGATCCATCTCTTTCAGCTTTCTGTCGTTAATGTTGATCATGCGGCCCACAATACGGGTCACGTAGCCCTCCGGTCCCAGAAGAGATGTCAGGTTCGCCTGATACCATGTAAATTCATCGTCAAACCGTCTGATCCGAAACTCAATCGTATCATGCTTGGGAGATTTTAGCAGACCGTCCAAAACCGCCTTGTAGTAAGCCACATCCTCTTTATAAATCGTGGAGGCGTCAAACCGCTGCATGTACCTGCTGTGGATCTCATCCCTGGCCATACCGTACCCATCGTCATAACGGATAATCATAACGTCCGTTCTGGCATTATAATCGATGATCTTCTCCCCTTCGGCCTCTGACAGAATGTGCAGACGCTCCGCCTGTCTTTGCAGCTCTTCCTCCACATTCTTTCTCTCGGTCACATCCTCAATGATCGTGACAATGGTATATTTTTTTCCCTCTCTCGCGTACAGGTTTCCCCTGACATGCAGCCAGCGCAATCCGCCGCTTCCCGTCACAGTACGGAATTCGACATTCACCACGCCGTCGTCCTTAAGCACATCTCTGATCGCCTGCCGGTAAGTCGGAATATCCTCCGGTATGATGCTGCGCTCCACTTTCTCCAGATATTTCATCCCCTGTACCCGGTTATAACCAAGCATCCGAAAAAAACCTTCATTGGTGAAAACAGGAGTCAATTCCCCATCCTCATACTCGAAGAAACAAATCCCCGTTATTAGATTATCGATCATAGAGCCAAAGTTTTCAGAATTTAATTCAATCGCCATACGCCCGTCCTCAACACACTTCTTCTCTTCACGTTTCCCCTGCCTCCGGCTATAGTCACTGCCGCTTATCGGCCACTTCGCCCTGCCTCTTATAAATGCTGTCTGCCGGGATCACTCCCCGCACCATGGATGTCGGATAAATATTCGTATTTTTACCGATCACCGTGCCGGGATTTAAAACGGAATTACATCCCACTTCCACATGATCCCCCAGCATGGCCCCGAATTTCTTAAGTCCTGTCTCACATCGCTGCCCACCAGCCTTCACCACAACCAATGTCTTATCACTCTTCACATTGGAGGTGATGGAGCCTGCACCCATATGTGCCTTATAGCCGAGAATGCTGTCCCCCACATAATTGTAATGAGGCACCTGCACCTTATTAAAAAGGATCACATTCTTGAGTTCGGTAGAGTTGCCGACAACCGCTCCCTTTCCCACGATCGCGCTGCCCCTGATAAACGCGCAGTGCCGGATTTCGGCTTCCTCATCAATGATAGCCGGCCCACCGATATAGGCGCTCGGAAACACCTTCGCGTTTCTGGCAATCCATATATTCCCTTCCCTTCTCTCATATTTCTCTTCGGGAAGCGTCTCCCCAAGCGCGACAATGAAATCCTTGATTTTCGGAAGCGCTTCCCATGGATAGGTAAGCCCTTCAAACAGTCCTCCTGCGATTGTCTCCTCCAGTGTGTAGAGTTCCGCAATCGTGGCATTTTGCAATTCGATCATCTTTTCTACCCCTTATCCTTTTTTACACCCTTATAAAACTGAGACGCATACTGAAATCTGTGGTAGAGTGCATTCTGGTTCGACATTTGCTTGACCGTGTTCGTCCTTCTTGTCACAAAGTCATCCAGCTTTCCCATGTATTCCTCTTTTGTGATTTCTCCTGTGGCTACAAGAGTAAGGCCCTTTTCCCAGCTGGCTGTCAGCCGTGGATCTAAAAGAGGTTTTATGGAACCCGCTACCACCTCATAAATCATCTCTCCCAGAAGCGTTGGAGTGATAATCTGCGTCTTTTTGTTTAAATTTAAATATTTGATATGTACCAGCTTTTTCAAAATCTCCGCCCTTGTGGCGGAAGTGCCGATACCGCTTCCCTTGATCTGCGCCCGCAGTTCCTCGTCCTCGATAAACTGTCCGGCATTTTCCATCGTGAGAATCATGGTTCCGGAATTATAACGCTTGGGCGGGGAAGTCTCCCCCTCCTTTTTCTCCAGCGCCTTCTTTTCGAGGACGGAACCCTTTTTCAGTGCCCCAAGCGCCTGCATAAAGTCCGCATCAGTCAAAGCTCCCTGCTGATCCTCTTCATTCCTCTCCTCTCCAGTATACTCCTCAGCTCTCTTTCTTGCAAAAGAATTTTGCGCAACTTCGAGATATCCCTGCTCCGCCTGTACCTTAAAACCCGAAATAAAGGTCTCGTCCCTCAGTTTCGCAGTCAGGGTGATCTTCTGATAGACCGCCGCCGGATAAAAAATACTTAAGAAACGCCTGACTATAATCTCATACACCTTCGCCGAAGTGGGATGCAGCCCGTTTAACGCGGCAAGTCCCTGTCCCGTCGGTATAATCGCATAGTGATCCGTGATCTGCTTGTCATTCACATATCTGGTTTTGGCAATCCCTTTAAACCTTTCCTCAGAAAGAATTTTCGCCGCATAAGATGCCACCGGCTGATAATTCTGCAAACCTTTGATATTTTTGCTGATCTCTTTGGCCACTGCAGTCGAGAGAACCCTCGCATCCGTTCTGGGATAAGTGGTCAGTTTTTTCTCATAAAGCTCCTGGGCTATCCTCAAAGTCTCGTCAGGACTGATCTTGAAAAGCTTGGAACAATCATTTTGCAGCTCCGCCAGATTATAAAGAAGCGGTGGATTTTTGGTTTCCTTCTTTCTCTCAATCTTATCCACAACCGGCTGTTCTTCCGGATTCTCCTGCAAAAAACTTAAAAACGCATCCGCATCCGCCTCCTGCAAAAACCCGTTATCCTTATATAGTTTCGGAGACTGGAAGTACCTTGAGCCCTCCACTGCCTTCCACTCAAGCGTACAGTCGTGCCCCTGTATCCCTGTCTGCATAAGAATACGGTAAAACGGAATTTTGACAAACTCCCTGATCTCCCGCTCACGGTTGACTACCATGCCAAGCACACAAGTCATAACCCGGCCCACAGAGACTACAGCTTTATCTGTTTTCAGGTAATTTTTGATCGAATAACTATACTTTAAAGTAAGCGCCCGGGAAAAATTAATTCCCATGAGATAATCTTCCTTGGCACGCAGATAGGCCGCATGAGAAAGATTATCGTAGGCCGAAAGATCTTTTGCCTCGCGGATTCCCCTCAGAATCTCATCCTCCGTCTGGGAATCGATCCACACCCGTCTCCTTTCTTTTCCCTCCACGCCCGCCTGCTGCTCCACCAGACGGTAAATATACTCGCCCTCCCGTCCGGAGTCCGTACAGACATAAATCGTCTCCACATCCTTACGGTTTAACAGGGCGCTCACAATGCCAAACTGCTTTTTCACACTGTCAATGACCTCGTACTTAAAGTCCTTCGGGATGAAAGGAATCGTATCCAGAGACCATCTCCTGTATTTCTCGTCATAGGCCTCCGGATAACTCATGGTCACCAGATGTCCCACACACCATGTCACAACCGCCTCATCGGATTCCATGTAACCGTCGCGGTTTTTCATATTATATTTTAATGCTTTCGCGAATTCTTTCGCCACACTGGGCTTTTCCGCAATAAACAGACTCTTTCCCATAAACCTCTAACCACCACGTTCTCACAGATCCGAGATCTGCACCAGTCTCAAATTCGATTTGACCTTGGCTTCCAGATTCAGTCTCTCATCAAACCGGAAAGCCGTGTACATATAGATATAATCCGCGCTGATCCTGGCCTTTTTTGCGTAGAGAAGAAGGTTTTCGTAATCCTCGTAGGTCATGGGCTTCTCCCAGTTGCACAGACCGATAAGTGTGCGTCCTTCCTCATCCTGGGCAATGATATCCAGCGATCCCACCTTTCCGATCCACTCACCGATCGCGCCGCAGTCAATGGGAAGCCTGTGCCGCTCTCCGAGCGCCGCCAGATGCTGCCTGCACACCTGCTTGAAACAGCCGGACACATAGCGCCTGAAATCCCTCATAATATAATGGTTGTAAAATTCTCCCACCGACAGGATCTGCAGGTCACTCAGATGAGGATACATATAGGTATAATAAAAATCCACAAATGGATGGCTGATCCGGTATATCCCTTTCTGCACATTTTCCTTTCCCGCCGTGTCATAGGAAAATACCTTTTCCACCAGCTCCAGTTCAATCAGATTTTTCAGATACACACTGATCTTCGCACGGGAAAACTCCGTATGGAGGTAGAGATCATTCAGCTTGTGGTCTCCCGCCGCGATGGACGCCATAATCGTATTGTAAACGCCAGGTTCCCTGAGCTGTTCCGTGAGAATACGCTCCCCCTCTTCGAAAAGGAAGCTGTTACAGTCCAGAATATTCCTACAGATATTCTGCTGGATCGTAAGCCTGTCGTCAAATTGATTCCACAGGCCGGGAATCCCCCCTAAAATGGCATAAGCCTCCACACACTCCTCGATACGGAAGTTCGGAAACCGAGCCACCAGATCCACAAAGGGCATCTCCTTTATTTTTAGCAGCCCCGACAGCTCGTAAGCCGCCTCCCCGATCCGGTTAATCATACTGTTCTCAATCCAGCCAATAGAAGAACTTACAAGGATCACCATCACGTCATCCCGGTTCCACTGACTGTGCACAAAAGACACCAGATCTTTCATAAAGGCGTCACTGGCCCGGACGATATTCTGAAACTCATCAATCACCAGAACCTTCTTGCCCGTCACCCGATGGGCTATCTTCTCAAATATCTCCTGGAATGACGGGAATTTATCAATAATATAGCCGTCATGGGCAAGCTGCCTTCCCCACTGGTAAGTCTGTTCCCTCTCTGAGCAGGCTCTGGCAAGATAATAATATCCGGGGCGGTCCCGCATAAACTCCTTTACGAGCGCCGTTTTCCCCATATGTTTCTGTCCGTAGACAATCAGGATCTGGCTGCCGTCCCTGTCATAATAATTATTCAGATATCCCAGTTCAGTTGTTCTGCCAAGTAACATAGCTTCTGTCTACCTCATTATACCTTCGCCGTCAAGTCCGCCAAAAGGTTTTCGATTTCCCCGGCAGGCATCGGTCTGCCCAAATAATACCCCTGAATAATATCGCACCCAAGCTCCTTGAGATATTGGAACTGTTCCTCAGTCTCCACACCCTCCGCTACTGTCTCGTACCCGAGCCGTTTCACCATACAGATAATCGATTCGGTGATAATTTTTGTATTGATATCCGTGATCAGTGTGTCCACAAAAGTTTTATCAATTTTCAATGTATCAATAGGCAGTCCCTTCAAATAGGACAGCGAGGAAAAGCCTGTGCCGAAATCATCCAGCGATATTCTGGCCCCGATTTTTCTCAAATTATCCAGGCGTCTGCTTATATGCTCAAAGTCCTCTATCAGAATGGTCTCCGTAACCTCAATCTCTATTTCCTTCGGAGAGACATCATATTTCCTTAATATCTGCAGAAAGATATCGATAAAGTCTTTCTGTTTGCACTGTACCGCCGAGACATTTAAAGATAAAATCAGTGGATAGTGATATTTGTTTCTCCACTCCGCATAAGTCTGCACACTCTTTTCAATCACCCAGTTTCCGATGGGTACAATGGTACCGTTTCTCTCCGCAATGGGAATAAAAACCGCAGGACTAATCATGTCTCCCTTATTGTCCTTCCACCGGATCAACGCCTCCACCCCGCGAAGCCTTTCGTCTTCGGTATAATACTGCGGTTGGAAATGCATGGTGAAATTCTGTTCAAACACAACCTCCTTGAGCTTCGTCTGGATGGTCACCGTCTGCAAAAACTCCTCCAGAATGGCCCCGTCAAAATACTGGATTGTATCCTTACCACGGCTCTTCGCCTTAAACATGACAATCTCCGCACTGTTAATCAGCTCCAGCGTCCCCACTGCAGCCTCCGGATATTCAGCCACCCCGACAGTCACCGTCATGGTCACTTCCTGTCCGTCCATCAGCTTAAAAGGTTTTTTCAACCGTTCCTTAATCACCTGATAGATCGTCTCCACACTTCTGGCGCCGCAGGGGATCATAAATTGCAATACAGTAAATATCCGTACTGAAATGGGAAATCACCACATAATCGCTCATCAGATCAAACAAATACTGTCCAAAAAGCTGTACGAGCTCGTCTCCCGCAATAAGTCCCATACCGTCGTTGACTCTGCGGAAATCATCAAAATCAACAAACATCACCGCGACCTTGCGCCTCTCCCTGTCCGCCAGCCGAAGGAACTCCCCCAGCAGTCTCACAAAGTAATTGCGGTTATACAGCCCCGTCAACATATCATAGTAGGCCATATAAGCAAGCTCATCCTTCTGGGCATTCAGCTTTGTCACATCCTTGAACCGGATAATTTTATCCGTGGGCTTTCCATCATCATATACGATGTTCACTTCAACCTCTACAAAAATGTGGCTCTCTTTCAGCCGAACCTCGAAACTCTGTCTCTCCCGGTTCTGCTTCTCGATAAACAGTCCTTCTCTGAACGGAATCGCATACTGTTCCTCCACACTTTCATAAAGTCTGGAAAGATCTTTCATATCCGAAATGGGAAAATCAAAAAAATGATCCCAGTTTGCCAGAGTCCTGACCCTGTCCTCCTTATAATTATAATAAATAAACGCACTGTTTGACGTCTCGCACAGCAGACGGAACATCTTTTCGTCGTCACGAAGCCGCTGATATTCCTCCGCAATCAGCTGTGTCCCGTTCCCCTTCTCTATTCCATTCGTATCCGCCACAATATCCTTACGCCGTTCCCCTCTGACGGCGTCTCCCCCTGTATTTTATCCTTTATACTCTTATCCCGTTTACTTTTTTGTAATATACCCCTTTGCTTTCAAAGTCTCCGCGCACAGCACAGCACCCCCTGCCGCCCCGCGCACGGTATTATGGGAAAGGCCAACGAATTTCCAGTCGTAAACGCTGTCCTCACGGATCCGCCCCACACTGATACCCATACCATTCTCATAGTCCACATCCAGCTTCACCTGAGGACGATTGTCCTCCTCCATCACCTGAATAAACTGCCTGGGTGCGCTGGGAAGCTGCAGCTCCTGCGGCAGTCCTTTAAAGTTCAGCAGCTTTTCCACCAACTGTTCTTTGGTGGGCTTTTTCCTGAACTTCACAAACACGGCCGCCGTATGCCCGTTCAGAACCGGGACTCGGATGCACTGACAGGTGATCACCGGGCCCTCGGCCGGAACGATCTCTCCATTCTCCACCCTGCCCCAAATCCTGAGAGGCTCCTTCTCGCTCTTTTCCTCCTCACCGCCAATGTAAGGTATCACATTTTCCACCATCTCCGGCCAGTCCTTAAAAGTCTTTCCCGCACCGGAGATCGCCTGATAAGTGGTGGCCACCACTTCGTAAGGCTCAAACTCCTTCCATGCTGTGAGTACCGGCGCATAACTCTGAATCGAGCAATTCGGTTTCACAGCGATAAAACCCCGTTTCGTGCCAAGTCTTTTCCTCTGATCCTCGATCACATCAAAATGCTCCGGATTGATCTCCGGCACCACCATGGGCACATCAGGCGTCCAGCGGTGGGCGCTGTTGTTGGAAACCACGGGAGTCTCCGTCTTCGCGTACTCCTCCTCAATCTTCTTAATCTCGTCCTTTGTCATATCCACTGCGGAGAATACAAAATCCACTTCCGCTGCCACCTTGTCAACTTCATTCACATTTTTAACAATTATGTTTTTAACCGCCTCCGGCATGGGCGTATCCATCTTCCATCTGTCACCCACTGCCTCCTGATAGGTCTTGCCCGCCGATCTGGGGCTCGCCGCAATTGTGGTAACCTCAAACCAGGGGTGATTTTCCAACAGAGCGATAAAACGCTGTCCCACCATACCGGTGCCGCCCAAAATACCTGCTTTTAATTTTTCGTCCATTCTTCTCTCCTCGCTTCTCCTCAATTACTGTAACTTTTTATCATTCACCCTGCCGCCGAACAAGTCTTCCTCGTCCTGCCAGTTCTTAGAAAGATATTCCTTCTGCCTTGCAATCACCTCTCGCATAACTTTCGGTCCCGGCGCCCCCAGTGTGAGCCGTTTCTCCACACAGGTCTTCAAACTGACCGCATCATAAACATCCTCCTCAAAAACAGGACTCAGTTCCTTAAGCTCCTCTATGGAAAGCTCCTCTATGCTGCACTTTTTGTCAATGCAATGCAGTACCAGCCTTCCGATAATACTATGGGCATCCCGAAAAGGCACACCTTTTCCAACCAGATAATCCGCCGCATCCGTGGCGTTGGTGAAGCCCATCATGGCGCTCTTTTCCATCGCGTCCCGGTTAAACTTCATCGTTCTGACCATACCCTCAAACAGTGCCAGACAGCCTTTCACTGTGTCAATGGCATCAAAGGTCAGTTCCTTGTCCTCCTGCATATCCTTATTGTAGGCAAGCGGGATTCCCTTCATGGTCGTAAGCATCGACACAAGCGCGCCGTAGACCCGCCCTGTCTTTCCGCGCACCAGCTCCGCAATATCCGGATTCTTCTTCTGGGGCATAATGCTGCTTCCGGTAGAGTAAGCGTCATCAATCTCCACAAACCTGTACTCGTTGGAATTCCAGATGATGATCTCCTCGCAGAAACGGCTTAAATGCATCATAATCGTGGAAAGCGCGGACAAAAACTCTATCACATAATCCCTGTCCGACACGGAATCCATGCTGTTGAGCGTGGGCCCCTCAAAACCGAGAAGGGACGCCGTGTAATTCCTGTCAAGGGGATAGGTGGTTCCCGCAAGCGCTCCTGCCCCAAGCGGGCAGTAATTCATACGGTAAAAAATATCCTTAAGCCGCGACCTGTCTCTCTTAAACATCTCAAAATAGGCGCCTGTATGATGCGCCAGTGTCACCGGCTGGGCCTTTTGCAGATGGGTAAAGCCCGGCATAAAGGTTTCAACATTGTCTTCCATGATTTTTAAAAGCGTCGATAAAAGCTCTTTTAACAACTCATCCACAGAAAGCACTTCCATCCTTATATAGAGCCGCATGTCAAGCGCCACCTGATCGTTCCGGCTCCTGCCCGTGTGCAGCTTCTTGCCTGCGTCCCCGATCCGCTCGATCAGATTGGCCTCCACGAAGCTGTGAATGTCCTCGTACTCTTCCGTAATCGAAAGTTTACCGTTCTCCACGTCCTCCCGGATTCCGGTAAGCCCCTTTAAAATCGCATCCTTCTCCTCCTTCGTCAGTATCCCCTGTTTCGCCAGCATAACCACATGGGCAATGCTGCCCTCAATATCCTGTTTCAGGAACTTCTGATCAAAGGAGATGGAGGCGTTAAAGTTATATACAAGCTGATCCGTTTCTTTGGTAAAACGGCCGCCCCACAACTGTGCCATAGCAAAAACCTCCATAGTTAATTAAATCTGAATTTGATGATACCATAAAATGGATTTCTTTTCAATCAAAACACATATTTTCTTCCCTGTCATAAAATATTCTATAATCATAAGGAGTGATTTTCTATGCAGCCAATACTATCTCTGCGGGATGTTTCCTACTCCTATCACAATTTGAAGGGAGAAACCCCCGCTCTTTCACACATCAGCCTGCAGATTTCGGAGGGAAGCTTCGCCGCGGTCGTCGGCCCCAGCGGCTGCGGAAAATCCACGCTTCTTTCCCTCATTGCAGGACTGCTTCCCCCGGAGGACGGTGAAATCCTCTACCGGGGACTATCCTCCAAAGACTACTGCGCGGACTCCGCCCTGAGAATCGGCTATATGCTTCAAAGAGACCATCTCTTTGAATGGCGCACAGTCTATCAGAATGTGATTCTTGGACTGGAACTCACCCACAGTCTCACAGCGGAAAATACGGATTATGTCCTGAAGCTTTTGGACGATTATGGTCTCTACGGCTTCAAAGACAAAAAACCCTCCGAACTCTCCGGCGGTATGCGCCAGCGCGCAGCACTGATCCGTACCATGGCGATCCACCCTGATCTCCTTCTTCTCGATGAACCTTTCAGTGCTCTGGACTTTCAGACACGGCTCTCCGTCTCTGCGGACATCGCATCAATTATCCGAAAAACAGGAAAAACCGCTCTTCTCATCACCCATGATCTCTCTGAGGCAATCACACTGGCAGACCATGTAATCGTTCTCTCCCGGCGTCCTGCCAGTGTAAAACAGGAGATGTCAATCCTCTATGAGATCAACCGGGAAGACCCGCTTGCAATCCGGGCCACCCCCGCATATCAGGAATATTTTAATCAACTATGGGAGGTATTGACAGATGGCAGACCAATCGACTAAGAAATCGCCGCCTGTCTCCGTGCGTCAGGAAAATTTCCTGCGTGCCCACCACAGGCATCACCACCGAATCACTTTGGGAAGATTTTTACTCCTTTTCCTCTTTCTCGGCTTCTGGGAGACCGCTTCCGGACTCGCCTGGATCGACAGCTTTTTTTTCAGCAGCCCATCTGGTATTATAAAATATCTGGGCCAAATGCTTGCAGACGGTTCCTTCTTTACCCACACCGGCATCACCCTGTTTGAGACAATCACAAGTTTTATTCTTGTCACCGTGTTAAGCCTTGCCGCCGCCACGCTTCTCTGGTATCAAAACAGTCTCTCAGAAATTCTGGAACCTTACCTTGTCGTCCTGAATGCGCTTCCCAAATCCGCCCTCGCCCCCCTGCTCATCGTATGGCTGGGTACCGGATCAAACACCATCATCGTGGCAGGTATCTCCGTTGCAGTCTTCGGCTCCATCATAAGTCTTTACACAGGTTTCTGTCAGGTAGATCCGGAAATGTGCAAACTGATCTATACCTTGGGCGGCAGCCGAAAGGATGCCCTTGTGAAAGTCATCCTGCCAAGCTCCGTGCCTCTCATTTTAAGCAGCATGAAGGTCAACATCGGACTGTCTCTGGTTGGTGTCATCATCGGTGAATTTCTGGCCGCAAGGCGGGGACTCGGGTATCTGATCATTTATGGTTCCCAGGTTTTCCAGCTCAATATGGTAATCACCTCCATCATCATCCTCTGCGCCATCGCCATGGTGTTTTACAAGCTGATCCAGAGTGCGGAACATTATTATAAGAAACAATATTAAATCGAGCAGGGAAATTTTCCCTGCTCGACTCCCTGTTCAGCGGCATTATAATAACACACACTATTCTAATATTCCGATTCCCATAACACCGTCTGGCCTTTCTCCAAAGACGCCTGCACCAGAATGATACGCTGATTGGCGGAACCCCGAAACTGTAGGCTGATGTCCTTCTGCGCCAGTATAAATTTACCGTCTACAATCACATCGAGATAAGACAAGAACTCCTTCATCCCTGCCCACTGTGTACAGAATGTCCCCAAAACATCCCTCTCAAAGAGATACCCGGTATAACACCAGATATTTTTTGTGGGATATCTTTCCTTTACCGCCCGCAAAAGCGGCAAAAGCGCCTGTCTGTTCACCGGCTCAAGAGGTTCTCCCCCGAGCAGGGTAAGTCCCTCAATATAATCCGGCGCAAGCATAGCAAGCATTTTGTCAGCGGTCTTTTCCGTAAAAGGTTCCCCATACTGAAAATCCCATGTCTCCGGATTGAAGCAGCCCTCACAATGGTGCATACAGCCGCTGACGAAGAGAGTCACCCGCACACCGGGTCCATTGGCGATATCGCAGTTTTTAATCACTGAATAATTCATAGATGCATTACTCTCTCCTTAATCTCCTGCGTGCGGCCCTGATTCCAGAACTGGGTCCCGATATAGCCGCAGGTACGTCTGGCAACATTCATTTTATCCTGATCTGTATTACCGCAATTCGGACATTTCCAGATCAGTTTGCCATCCTTATCCTCCACGATCTGAATCTCCCCATGGTAATCGCACGCCTGACAGTAATCACTCTTTGTATTTAATTCTGCATACATAATATTGTCATAAATATACTGCATCACTGAGAGCACCGCATCCAGATTATTTTCCATATTAGGCACTTCCACATAACTGATCGCGCCGCCCGGAGAAAGCTCCTGAAACTGCGCCTCAAATTTCAGTTTCTCAAAGGCGTTGATCTCCTCGGTCACATGCACATGATAGCTGTTTGTGATATAGTTTTTATCCGTCACGCCCTCGATGACACCGAAGCGCTTCTGTAGACATTTTGCAAATTTATAGGTGGTGGACTCAAGCGGTGTACCATAAAGGCTGAAATCTATGTTGGTTTCCTCACGCCATTCGCGACACGCGTTATTTAAATACTGCATCACCTTCAGGGCAAAGGGTGTTGCCTCTGGGTCCGTATGGCTCTTCCCCGTCATATATCTTGTGCACTCACAAAGCCCCGCATAGCCCAGCGATATGGTAGAATAGCCGTCATAGAGAAGTCTGTCGATTTTCTCTCCCTTCTTAAGTCTTGCAAGTGCCCCGTTCTGCCACAGGATCGGCGCCACGTCCGAGAGCGTCCCTTTCAATCGGTTATGCCGTGCCATCAGTGCCCGTTTGCAGAGTGCAAGCCTCTCATCCATGATCTGCCAGAACCGCTCCATATTACGCCCTGAAGAGCAGGCCGCATCCACCAGATTCAAAGTGACTACGCCCTGGTTGAATCTGCCGTAGAATTTGGGCCGGTCATTCTCGTCATAGTACACGGTTAGGAAGGAACGGCAGCCCATACAGGTATAACAGTTGCCATCCTTTAACTTCTTCATGATTTTTTCGGAAATATAATCCGGCACCATCCGCTTCGCCGTGCACTCCGCCGCAAGTTTTGTCAGATACCAGTATTTCGTGCCCTCGCGGATATTATCCTCCTCCAGAACATAAATCAGTTTCGGAAAAGCAGGGGTGATATAAACGCCCTTTTCGTTCTTGACACCGTGAATCCGCTGGTTCAGCATCTCTTCTATGATCATCGCCAGATCGTCCCGAAGACGTCCCTCCGGCACTTCGTCAATATACATGAACACTGTGATAAAAGGAGCCTGCCCATTGGTGGTCATAAGGGTGATCACCTGATACTGGATAATCTGTACACCCTGCCTGATCTCATCCTTCACACGCCGCTCTGCAATGTCATTGATCTGTTCCTGCGTAACGTCAATGCCCATCTCCGCCATCTCCTCCCGCACCTTTGTGCGGAATTTCTCACGGCTCACATTCACAAAAGGAGCCAGATGGGAAAGGGTAATGCTCTGCCCGCCGTACTGGCAGCTTGCGATCTGCGCGATACTCTGGGTCGCCACATTGCAGGCCGTGGAAAAACTTCTGGGCCTGTCAATCATAGTTTCACTGATCACGGTACCGTTTTGCAGCATATCCTCCAGATTCACCAGACAGCAGTTGTGCATATGCTGGGCAAAATAATCCGCGTCATGAAAGTGGATGACTCCCTGCTCATGAGCCTCCACAATATCAGGCGCAAGCAGAAAACGCCTGGTGATATCCTTGCTTACTTCCCCCGCCATATAATCCCTCTGCACACTGTTTACCGTGGGATTCTTGTTGGAATTCTCCTGTTTTACTTCCTCATTATTGCACTCTAAAAGGCTTAATATCTGCTCATCCGTAGAGTTGGATTTACGGACAAGCGCTCTCTTATACCGATAGGTAATATAATTTCTGGAAATGGTGTAAGCCCGGTACTTCATAAGCTGGTTCTCCACCATATCCTGAATCTCCTCCACGCTGGGAGCCCTTCTCATCTCCGTGCAATGGTCCGCCACCACAGAGGCAATCTCATCGATCTCCACCTCTGACAGACGATCCTCCTCCTGGACACTGTTGTTCGCCTTTTTGATGGCCGCTATGATCTTTTTCAGATCAAAATTGACCTCCACACCACTTCTCTTGATAATCTTCATTCAATGCTGCCCCCATACTCTCTATGATATACTAATATACTACATAATGTATGTCATTTACATGTTGCGCGTACTACATATTGTATCATGTCAAAATATTATGTCAAGTTATTGTGGTGTTTATTCCCGGAAAATTGCAGAAAGAATATTGATTGACTAAGTCAGTCCATTTCATGCCTGTTGTCAGACGTGTTACGGCACATATTTCCTGCCAGCTTTACAGCTCTACAGATGCGCACAAAGAAAAAGACTCCGCATTTGCGAAGCCTTGTCAAGCTGGAAAAGGGACTCGAACCCTCGACCTACTGATTACGAATCAGTTGCGCTACCGACTGCGCTATTCCAGCATGTTCCTGCAACAATGACTATTATATGATGGAACTCATAATTTTGCAAGAGATTTTTCTTGAAAATTTAACTTATGTTCAACCAGATCTCCATATACCTGTCAAATTCACGCAGGCATGATTAGTCTGGCATATTCGATCTGGCTGAACTGTTATTCCATATGCACATCCACCTGCGGAAAAGGTATACTGATCCCCGCCTCATCCAGCGCATACTTGACCTTCTCCGTGAGACGCCATTTTGTCTCCCAGAACATCTCGTTTGTACTGTAACAGCGCAGATTGATTATCACGCTGCTGTCCGCCAGTTCATCAACAAACACCAGCTTCTCCTTCTCCTGCAGCACTCCGGGATCTTCCTCCAAAACTGTAAGGAGAACTTCCTTGGCTCTGCGGATATCCGAATCATAGGAAATCCCCACCTTAATGTCCATTCTGCGGTCATCGACAGCGCTCATATTGAGAATATTGCTGTTGGCCAGTGTCCCGTTCGGCACCACTACCACATGGCGGTCCGGCGTGATCAGTCTCGTGTAAAAGAGCTGCACTTCCTCCACCGTTCCTTCATTGCCTGCACTGTCCCTGATATAGTCCCCCGTCCTGAAGGGGTGCAGAAGCAAAATCAATACACCGCCTGCAAAATTGGAAAGGCTTCCCTGCACTGCAAGGCCAATCGCCACACCTGCGGAACCGACCAGAGCCACCACACTGGTGGCGTCCAGCCCGAAGTAGGAGGCGATCATAAAGAGCAGCAGAATGTAAAGCACCGTCTTGACACAGGAATCCAGAAACCGGCTTACTCCCACGTCCACGCTTCGCCTTTCCAAAGATCTGCACAGAATTCTGCGAATCAGTTTGATCAGCTGCACACCGATGAAGAATACCACCAGCGCCAGCAGTACCCTGATACCAAACCGGATCAGTTTATCCGGCAGTTCCTGCATATATCGCTGTATCGCACTCACCTGGAATTCATCCGACGCGATATACTCAATTTCCCTGATTTCTTCCTGCACAGCCTGCTCTTCCATGCCGCTCTCCACTCCCGCACATATCAATGATCCGCTTCTATTTTTTCTCTGCCTTTGCTTCCGACTTCTTCTCTTCCGTCTTCTTTTCCTCTACAGATTTCATAGCGGCTGTTTTTTTTGCACCGGTTCTTTTTGCCGCCGCTTTCTTCACGGCAGTTCTCGGCTTCTTTGTCAGCTCCTGCAGCTTTTCTGCGGCTGCCTGCGCCTTCTTCTCCAAAATCTCCGCCGCCTTCGCACTTTCTCTCGCCTGCGCAGCCGCACGTTTTGCCAGTTCCTTTGCTTCCGCCGCTGCTTTCTTCGCCTGCTCTTTGGCCTCCGCCGCTGCCTGGGCCGTGCGCTCGGCTTCCTCTTTGGCGAGGCGTCTCTCTTCTTCCTCCTTCGCAAGACGGCGCTCTTCCTCACGCCTGCGCTCAATTTCGGCCTTCTCCTCTCTGGTATAAGGTGTGTAGGAGAAGATGCTGATGCTCAGAGGTGCACTCACCATATCGATGGCGTAGGGCTTGCCGTCCCACTCCGTCTCAATCGTATCGCAGACTTCCTTATTTAAGATGCCGCTTCCGCCATAAGCCATATCGTCAGTGTTAAAGACTTCTTTATATTTCCCCTCACAGGGAACACCCACGCGAAACTCCTGTCTCGCATCGGCAAAATTTGCCACAATCACCAGCATTTCGCTGACATCATCCGTTTTTCTGATATAAGACAGCATACAGGCATTTGGCGTGATACAGTTGATCCATTCAAAGCCTTCCCAGGAATGATCCTTCTGATAAAGCGCCGGCGAAGACTGATAGAATTTATTTAACGCCGCCACCATCTGGTTCAACTTTCTGTGATCCTCATTTTCCAGAAGTTCCCATTCCACCGCCCGTTTCTCGTTGAACTCGTCGTACTCTCCGATATCCTGCCCCATGAACAGGAGCTTCTTGCCGGGATGGGTCATATGATAGGCAAAAGTCAGCCGCAGATTGGCGAACTGTTTCTCCCGCGTCCCCGGCATTCTGCCAAGGAGTGTGCCTTTGCCATGCACCACCTCATCATGGGACAGCACAAGCATAAATTTCTCGCTGTAAGCGTAGATCATACTGAAAGTCAGGTCGTTGTGTCTACCCGAGCGGAAAAAGGGATCTGTCGTAATATAGCCAAGATAGTCATTCATGAAGCCCATATTCCACTTCAGGTCAAAACCAAGGCCGTCCTCGTCGAGCGCCCCCGTCACCTTCGGCCATGCCGTAGACTCCTCCGCAATCATGAGCACTCCGGGATTCCGCTTCTTCATAATGGAGTTCAAGTGTTTTAAAAGTTCCACCGCCTCCAGATTTTCATGGCCGCCATAAATATTTGCCACCCACTCCCCATCATTTTTCCCGTAATCCAGATAGAGCATGGATGCCACCGCATCAATACGGATGCCGTCCGCATGATATTTTTCCACCCAGTAAAGAGCATTGGCAATCAGGTAATTGCTCACCTGCGGACGTCCGTAATTGTATATTAACGTCCCCCAGTGCGGGTGAAAGCCCTGTCTGGGGTCCTGATGCTCATACAGACAGGTGCCGTCAAAGGCGGAAAGACCATAAGTATCTCTGGGAAAATGCGCGGGCACCCAATCCAGAATCACGCCGATTC
The DNA here is from genome assembly GCA_947037115.1 of uncultured Lachnospiraceae bacterium. Taxonomy (GTDB): domain Bacteria; phylum Bacillota; class Clostridia; order Lachnospirales; family Lachnospiraceae; genus UBA3282. The sequence goes on along the minus strand of CAMQTN010000005.1, from coordinate 50,268 downwards.
CCGCCCTGTGCATCTCATCCATAAAGTACATGAAGTCCTCCGGTGTGCCGTAGCGGGCAGTGGGCGCATAGTAACCAATCACCTGATACCCCCAGGATTCATCCAGAGGATGCTCCATCACCGGCATCAGCTCAATATGGGTGTATCCCATTTTCTTCACATAGTCGATCACCTTCGGCGCAAGTTCTCTGTAAGTGTAAAACTCCCTGCCATCAGAAGGCTTCTCAAAGGAACCCAGATAGAGTTCATAAATATTCACAGGCTGATCTTCCGCCTGCCGGGCCGCACGTCCTTTAAGCCACTTGTCATCCTTCCAGGAAAAGCCATTGATGTCACGGACCACCGAAGCGCTCTCCGGCCGAAGCTGGGCTCCGAAGCCATAAGGGTCTGCCTTCATAAATACCAGCCCGCTCTTCACTTTCATTTCGTATTTATAGCAGTCCCCCTCCTTCACATCGGGAATGAATATCTCAAAAATACCGGAATCCCACAGACGTCTCATCTGGTGGGCTCTGCCGTCCCATCCGTTGAAGTCTCCCACCACGCTGACGCGCAGGGCGTTCGGTGCCCACACCGCAAAATAAGTACCCGGTGTCCCGTCCGCGACGCCCGGATGTGCGCCCAGCTTTTCATAAACACTGTAATGGATGCCCGCCTCAAATTTTTCCGTATCCTTCTTTGTAATCTGTGGCGCAAAATTATAAGCGTCACGCACTTTCTTAAGGCTTCCGTTCTCAGCCTCTACCACATACTCATAGGCAGGTATTGTCTTTCCCGGCAAAAGCAGTGCAAAATAGCCCTCCTCGTCGGCTTCCTCCATCCGATAACTCTTATCTCCCTCCAAAAGCTGGAGACGCACGCTCTTTGCTCCGGGCTGGAAAGTCTGTACCAACACGGAATTTCCAGCCACATGCGCTCCAAGAATATCATGTGGATGATCCGACTCCGAATAGACAATCTCCTCAATCTGTGCCCAGTTCATCAGCTTATACAACTTTTTATTCATCCGCAGCCACCCCGCCTTTCTGTTGTTTTTGTTATTTCCCGCTTCTTATGTCCTCAGTTTCCCCTGCTCTCCTCTATTCTGTGAATCAGGATGCCGCTCCTGAGCTTTGGCTCAAACCATGTCGATTTCGGAGGCATCAGTTTTCCTGCATCCGAGACCGCAAAGAGCTCATGAATATCTGTGGGAAACATGGCAAAAGCCACCTTTGCATCCGTGTGAACCCGCCGTTCCAGTTCCTTAAGTCCCCTGATACCGCCCACAAAGTCGATCCGTGCGTCCACCTTCGGATCTGTAATGCCGAAAACCGGCTCCAAAAGGTACTTCTGTAAAACCGCCACATCCAGATCCTCCACCGGATCTCCTTTGTAACACTCGTTATTTATAGTCAGGCGATACCATGTATTCTGATAATACATGCCGATCTCGCCTTTCTTTCCCGGCTTATAGGGGTCCTTTCCCTGTTTTTCCACCAAAAAAGCCTGCCCTGTTTTCTCCAGAAATGTGCTCTCGTCAAATTCCTTTCCCGGCTTCACCACCCGGTTGTAGTCCATAATCATAAGCTGATCGTCCGGGAACAGAACCGACAGGAAATAATTAAATTCCTCTTTTCCCGTATAATCAGGAAACGCAGCGCGCCTTTTCTTTGAGACACGCACCGCCGACGCACACCGGTGATGCCCATCCGCGATATAGATCTCCTCCACCTGGGAAAAAGCCGTCCGAATCCGTTCCACAGCCCGTTCCCCGTCAATCACCCAGAGTCTGTGTGTAATGCCGTCTTTGGACATGAAATCATAGACCGGATCACCCGCCATCGCCTGTCTGACTTCCTGCTCTATCTCTTCCCTTCTGCGATAAGCAAGGAAAATCGGCCCGGTCTGCGCACTGCACACATCCACATGACGGATGCGGTCAGCCTCCTTATCGGCACGGGTGTTCTCATGCTTCCGAATCACCCGCCCGTCATAGTCATCCACCGAAGCGCAGGCTCCGATCCCCACCTGGGACCTGCCATCCATCACCAGCTCATAGACGTAGTATGCCGGTTTGGACTCCTGTATGAAAAGCCCCTCCTCTATCATCTGGTCCAGCATTTCTCTTGCCTTATCATACACCTCGGGCGCGTACATGTCGTAACCTTCCGGAAATTGTGTCTCCGGCCTGTCTATCCGGAGGAAAGTATAATCGTCCCCCTTCACAGCCTCCCTCGCCTCATCCCTGTTGTAGACGTCATAAGGAAGCGCCGCTATTTTCTCTGCCAGATCGGCTCTGGGCCTGATCGCCTGAAACGGAATAATGTCTGCCATAAGTAATCCCTTCCTCCTGTATATGCAGGACGTATGTAAACATTTTAACAAATAAAGCTGGTCACCACAAGGGAATTATGTTACGATAATGTGAGTAAATGAAAGAAAGGAAACATGCACATGACATCGGAAGAGCAAAAAATTCTTGATAAAATCAACGCCTACGCTGAAAAAGTCCTGGCGGATATCGACCCGCAGAAAACCCGGATATCCTTTCAGCTGGAGGCTTTAAAACCCGTCATGGAAGAAGTCGCAAAAGAAACCGGAAAGTCCGTGGAAGACATTTTTATCCTATACATGGATCTGGCAAGTGAAGCTGCAGTAGAAGCAGACAAAAAACTTCAGGCCACTCTGGATGAAGAGGAAGGTGCAGACTTTTCCTCCATCGCCAACCGGCTTAACTAACCTCAGTTCATAATGTATGAAAGCCTGCCGGAAACATATCTTCCAGCAGGCCTTTTTCGCTTTCCTTCTATAAATCCCACTCTCAGAGCCGCGCCCTGTTTTCCCCTGCGCCGGTTACTTTACAACCCTCACTCTGAACACTCCGCCGATGGACTGGAGCTTTTCGATAATCTCTGCGGACGCTGGCGTCTCGATATCCAGCATAGTGTATGCCACCTCTCCCTTTGACTTGTTGGTCAGATCGGATATATTGATATTGTTATCACCGAAGCAGGCAGTAAACTTCGTGATCATATTGGCAATGTTCTTATGGAAAATCGCCACACGGCCTGCCTGTTCACAGATACCCATATCACACCTCGGATAGTTTACGCTGTTGGCAATGTTGCCGTTCTCCAGATAATCCTTCATCTGCTTGACCGCCATCACCGCGCAGTTATCCTCCGACTCCTCCGTGGACGCCCCGAGATGGGGAATCACGATACACCCTTCCTGTCCGGCAGTCGTCGGATTGGGGAAATCAGACACATACTTTCTCACTTTTCCTGCCTTGATACTCTCCAGAACCGCCTTCTCATCCACAAGAAGATCTCTTGCAAAATTCAGGAGAATCACACCGTCCTTCATCTGCGCAAGGGCTTCCTTACCGATCATGCCCTTCGTCGCATCCATGAGCGGCACGTGAATGGTAATGATATCGCACTCCTGATAAATCTCTTCCACCTGGAGCACATGCTTTACGTCACGGCTCAAATTCCAGGCAGCGTCCACGGACACATAGGGATCGTAGCCGTAAACTTCCATACCCAGATGTTTTGCCACGTTTGCCACCTTCACACCGATGGCGCCCAGACCGATAATACCCAGTTTCTTGCCCTGGATTTCGGTTCCGGCAAAGTTCTTTTTCGCCTTTTCCGCATCTTTGGCGATATTCTCATCGGACACGTTCTGCTTCACCCACTCGATGCCGCCGGCCACGTCTCGGGAAGCTAACAGCATACCCGCAATGACCAATTCTTTTACGCCATTTGCGTTTGCGCCGGGCGTATTGAACACCACAATACCCTTCTCTGCGCACTTGTCGAGCGGAATGTTATTGACGCCTGCCCCCGCGCGGGCGATAGCCAGAAGGTTTTCCGGCAGTTCCATGTCATGCATGGCAGCGCTTCTCACCAGAATACCGTCCGCCTCCTCAATCTTTTCCGTCTTTTCATACTGGCTGCTGAACTTTTCCAGCCCTACCTGCGCAATGGGATTTAAACAATGATATTTAAACATTTATTTACCTTCTTTCTTCTCGAATTCTCTCATGAAAGCAACAAGTTCCTCCACACCCCGGGCAGGCATGGCGTTGTAGATGCTTGCGCGCATACCGCCAACAGTTCTGTGTCCCTTAAGATTCACAAATCCGGCCGCCGTCGCTTCCTTGATGAATTTAGCGTCCAACTCCTCATTTCCCGTCACAAAAGGCACATTCATCAGCGATCTGTCCTCTTTCCTGACCGTACCCTTAAAGAGTCTGCTCTCATCCAGAAAATCGTAGAGAATCCCGGCCTTCTTCTCATTTAATTCCTTCATTGCCTCCAAACCGCCATTTTTCAACAGCCACTTAAACACCTTGCCGCAGATATAAATACCGTAGCAGGGCGGCGTGTTGTACAGGGAATCGTTGTCCGCATGTACCTTGAATTTCATCATGGTAGGTGTTCCGGGCAGTGTATCCTCCGTCAGAAGATCTTCCCTGATAATCACTACCTGCGTACCGGCAGGACCTACATTCTTCTGTACGCCTGCATAGACCAGACCGTACTTCGTCACATCCATGGGCTCCGACAGGAAGCAGGAGGACACGTCAGAGACCAGAATTTTTCCCTTTGTGTCAGGCAGTGTATGATATTTTGTGCCATAGATCGTATTGTTTTCACAGATATAGACATAATCCATATCATCTGTTATGGGAAGATCGGAGCAATCCGGAATATAAGAGAAAGTTTCATCTGCAGAAGATGCCAGCTCCACCGCTTCTCCGTAAATCTTCGCCTCCGCAAAAGCCTTCTTCGCCCACTGTCCGGTCAGGATATACCCCGCCTTACGGTTTTTCATCAGATTCATGGGAACGGATGCAAACAAAAGGCTTGCGCCGCCCTGTAAAAATAACACCTTATAGTTATCCGGAATATGCAGAAGTGCGCGAAGATCTTCCTCCGCCTCCTTGATAATCGTATCATAAACCTTCGATCGATGGCTCATCTCCATGACCGACATTCCTGATCCCCTGTAATCAAGCATCTCTTCCGCAGCTTCTTTCAGTACCTCTTCCGGCAAAACTGCGGGACCCGCTGAAAAATTATACACTCTGGACACTGTTTTCTCCTCCCGTCCTCGCTCACTCTTTTTCGGATCCGCAGCACGGATACCGCAGGTGAGCCTGCTCACTTATTTACAAACCACCAAGTATTTTACGCTTTTAACGCGCGTTAGTCAATAGAACATGACTACCGGTGTCCCCACTTCCGCCATATCGTAGAGCTGTTCCATCGCCGGACGCGGCGTATTGATACAGCCGTGGGAACCGTTTGTCTGATAGATCGTCCCGCCGAATTTTCCCCGCCAGGCCGCGTCATGAATGCCGATATTACCCTTCACCGGCATCCAGAAATCCACATGGGAAGCGTATCCCTGTCCGCGCAGAATCCTGTTTTTCTGTTTCAGGTACACATAATTGACACCGGAAGGCGTACCCATTCTGCGGGAAGTGTTTCCCGTCACGATCGGCGTATCGATCATTAAGACGCCGTCCACATAATAGTACATTTTCTGCTCGCCCATATCCACCTCTATGTAAGTGGAACCGATATCCTCCTTGCCCTGCTTCCATGCCTCCTGTATGTAGGCCGGCCTGTGCACTTCATTTCTTTTTTCGTAAAAAGCCTGTGTCAGATAAGCAATCTCTGCCTCCCTGTCGATTTTGTTTCCATACAGTCCGCCCTCCACCGTCACCAGATCCCCTCTGGTGGATAAAAACTGCCTGCTTGCGCCAACTGTGTCATACTCGTCAGCCAGCCTTTCCACAAAACCCTCTATCGCATTCTCCTTCAACTGCAGTTCTCCCGCTTCGTCAAAAAGAAAACGCCCGTTATCATCTGTCGCAATCCAATCACAGACTACGGAGGCGTCAACAGGGATCTCCTCCTCCCCCATCTGATATACAATGCCGCAGCGTTGGAAACGCGCAAGTTTTTCCCAGATATCCAATGTCTCCTGCATCTGAGCCGTCAATTCCAGATCGTGATAACAGCCAGCCTCAACAAGAGACACTTCGTTTACGGAATCCTCAACGGCGGCAAACACCGCAGCGCGCGCCTGCTCCAGGGAAAGAACGTCCGTCCGTTCGTTCACAAGCGCATATCCCTGGGTCGTACGGACAATCTCCACCTTTCGTTCCCTATCCTTTTTCTCGTTCTGACAAAAAGGCAGCGCGGCAAAACAGGTCTCAAGAGCCTCCTGATCATAGGACGCCACCGGCACAAGCTCCACCTTATGCCCATCAGGCAGACTGTCTATCCACATCCACGGATTCTGCTTTTTCTGATAGACTTCAAGGGCTTTCAAAAAATCGAACTGATATGCAATTTCTTCCGCAGATATTGCATAACTGTTTCCCTCCCTGTCCGTCACGGTGACGCCTTCATATACAAAATCCTTTGTAAGTTCCCTGTTTACCTCCTGAATGCTCTTTCCGGTACAGTAGATCCCGTTGATCCAGGTCCCGTAGGTAAATGCATTGCGGTAGTAAACGGCTAACCCGGCATATGTCACCATCAGACTGACAGTGGCAATGCCCAGAATAACCGCCATATGCTTTAGTAGTCTCTTCATAGTAACCTTTATATCAACTGTTCTCTTCGCACGTATTCAGATCTCCCGCGTCAAAGGCTTCGCTGATCGGTGCGCCCGCCGGCACCATGGGGAACACTTTATCATCCTTTGGTATGATGCAGTTTAATAACACCGGTTTCTTTAAAGCGATCGCCCTTTCAATGGCAGGAGCAACCTCCTCCTTCTTTGTCACCAGAATCGCCTCACAGCCGAGTCCTTCCGCCACTTTGCAGAAGTCCACGCCGTCGTCAAGGATGGTCTGCGAATACCTTTTCCCGTAAAACAGGGTCTGCCACTGTCTGACCATGCCCAGCACGTGATTGTTGATCACCACCTGTATGATCGGTATATTGTAACGGCTGGCTGTTGCAAGTTCATTCATATTCATGCGGAAACACCCGTCGCCCGCGATATTGATACAGATTTTATCAGGCTGCCCCATCTTTGCACCGATACACGCGCCAAGGCCATAGCCCATTGTGCCAAGGCCGCCCGAAGTAAGGAGCGTCCGGGGCTCGCTGTACCGGTAATACTGTGCAGCCCACATCTGATGCTGTCCAACGTCCGTAGTGATAATGGCAGCCCCCTTTGTCACCCGGTCGATCTCCTCCATGATATACGGACAGGAGAGCACATTCTCATCATAATTTAAGGGATACTTATTTTTCAGCTCCGCGATGTGCGCCATCCACTCTTCATGCTTCTGCGCCACAAGCCGCCCGTTCAGTTTGGCGAGTACTTCCTTTAAATCTCCCACCAGAGAGACGTCCGTCTTGATATTCTTGTTGATCTCCGCCGCGTCAACATCAATATGCAGCACCTTCGCGTGCGCCGCGAACTTCTGCGGATTGCCCACCACACGGTCGGAGAAACGGGCCCCCAGAGCAATCAGGAGATCACACTCGCTGACGCCGAAGTTAGATGTCTTGGTACCGTGCATGCCAATCATCCCCGTGTATCTCTCATTGTGTCCGTCAACAACGCCTTTCCCCATCAAAGTGTCACAGACCGGTGCATCCATAAGCTCAGCGAAATCTCTCACTTCCTTATATGCGCCGGAGATCACTGCGCCGCCGCCCACGTAAATGAAGGGTTTTTTTGCGCTCTCCAAAAGCTTCACGGCCTCCGCCATCTCTTCCACTGTGTAACGCGCCGTCTTCTCCGCTTTCTCAGGCAGCTCTTTTCCATACTCGCAGCTGTTCGCCGTCACATCCTTCGTGATGTCCACGAGGACCGGGCCGGGCCTGCCGCTCTTTGCAATCATAAATGCCTTTCTGAGCGTATCCGCCAGAATTGTCACATCTTTTACAATATAATTATGCTTCGTGATCGGCATGGTGATTCCTGCGATATCCACCTCCTGAAAAGAGTCCTTTCCCAGAAGCGGCAGATTTACATTACAGGTGATCGCCACCATTGGCACGGAATCCATATATGCCGTGGCGATACCCGTCACCAGATTCGTCGCGCCCGGCCCGCTGGTTGCCAGACAGACCCCTACTTTTCCTGTGGCTCTGGCATATCCGTCCGCCGCATGGGCCGCCCCCTGTTCATGGGACGTCAAAATATGATTAATCTCGCTGCTGTGCTGATACAGCGCGTCGTACACGTTCAGAATCGTACCGCCGGGATAGCCGAACACTGTGTCAACTCCCTGTTCTTTCAGACATTCCACTACAATCTGCGCACCTGTCAATACCATGTTTTCCTCCATTCCGAAGCGTCAAGCTGCGGAACCGCGAACCGAATCTCAAATCCGGTTCTGCGATCAGGGAAATTTGTGACGCTTCTACACAAATTTCCGATTGAAAAATAAGGTCATCAGACTTATTTTTCAATCTTTTCCTCCATCAATTTACCGTCTTAGGGATCTCCAAAATCGCTCCTCTGTTGCCGCTTGTCACCATCTCCCTGTATCTGGCAAGATAGCCGCTTGTCACCTTGGGCTCTCTTGGCTGCCACTTCTCCCGTCTGGCCGCCAGTTCCTCATCAGATACCCTGATGTCCAGTTTCATATTCGGGATATCAATGCTGATAATATCGCCCTCTTCCACCAGCGCAATGGGGCCGCCCACTGCCGCCTCCGGTGATACATGGCCGATGGAAGCGCCTCTGGATGCGCCGGAAAAACGGCCGTCCGTGATCAGCGCCACACTGGAACCAAGTCCCATGCCCGCAATGGCCGAGGTAGGATTTAACATTTCACGCATACCCGGCCCTCCCTTGGGGCCTTCATAACGGATCACTACCACGTCACCCGCCACAATTTTTCCACCCTTGATGGCGTCAATGGCGTCTTCCTCACACTCAAACACACGGGCCGGTCCCTCGTGGACCATCATCTCCTCCACCACAGCGGAACGTTTTACGACGCTTCCGTCAGGCGCAAGATTACCTTTCAGCACTGCCAGACCGCCGGTCTTGCTGTAGGGATTTTCCACCGTACGAATAACATCTGTATTTTTATTTACGGCATTCTTGATATTCTCACCGATCGTCTCACCCGTAACCGTCATGCAGTCCGTATGAAGCAGGCCGATATCCGCAAGTTCTTTCATTACCGCATAGACGCCGCCCGCTTCGTTCAAATCTTCCATATAAGTCGGGCCCGCCGGCGCCAGATGGCACACATTTGGGGTCTTTTCGCTGATCTCATTGGCAAAGGCAATGTCAAAATCAAACCCGATCTCATGGGCGATCGCCGGCAGATGCAGCATGGAGTTTGTAGAACAGCCGAGCGCCATATCCACGGTGAGCGCATTTAAGACAGCATCCTTTGTCATGACGTCCCTGGGCCTGATATTTTTTTCCAGCAGCTTCATCACCGCCATACCCGCATGCTTTGCGAGTTTGATACGCTCGGAGTAAACTGCGGGAATCGTACCGTTGCCGCGAAGTCCCATGCCCAGCGCCTCCGTGAGGCAGTTCATGGAATTGGCCGTGTACATGCCCGAACAGGAACCGCAGGTAGGACAGGTCTTCTCCTCAAACTCCAGAAGTTCCTCGTCCGAAATCGTTCCAGCCGCATGGGAGCCTACTGCCTCAAACATGGAGGAGAGACTTCTCTTCTGCCCTTTCACATGGCCTGCAAGCATGGGGCCGCCCGACACGAAAACCGTCGGTACGTTGATGCGGGCCGCCGCCATCAGAAGACCCGGCACGTTCTTGTCACAGTTTGGCACCATCACCAGCGCGTCAAACTGATGCGCAAGGGCCATACACTCCGTAGAATCCGCAATCAGATCTCTGGTCACCAGAGAGTATTTCATGCCGATATGACCCATGGCGATACCGTCGCAGACTGCGATTGCAGGGAATACCACCGGCACGCCGCCGGCTTCCGCCACACCCATCTTTACCGCTTCCACAATCTTATCCAGATTCATATGCCCGGGTACGATCTCATTGTAAGAGCTGACAATACCCACCATGGGCTTCTCCATCTCCTCCTTCGTAAAACCAAGGGCATTAAACAAACTTCTGTGTGGCGCCTGTTGTACGCCAGCCTTCACATTGTCACTTCTCATGATTTACCTCCTCTGTTCACTCTTCCGTCCGCACCTGCGTTCGCACTTGCGTTTGCTACTGCTTTCGCTCTAACAGGACAAACTGCCAGTTCTCATATACCTGTGTCATATTTTCTTCCAAATAAGTCCTGTGTGTCTCCACTTCCTCTCTGGAAAGATAAAACTTCCACTCCTCGGGGGCCTCTCTGTGGCCGTAGGGCAGTCCCAGAAGCGCCTTGTCCAGAAGGACAATATCCGCCGCCTTCATATCTCTTGTTATCTGCCCGCCCTGCTTTCCGTAAAGATACAGAAGCAGATATTCCTGATCACAGTCTGTCACCGCCACGACATCCGTATCCTCTATTTCTATCTGCCTGCAGGCATCCGCAAGCAGTTCATCCCTGATGCTGTACGGGGCCGTGTCCGCCAGCACAAATACCCACAGAACACCTGTTATTAAAAATACCGCCGCCTTTAAGCCTTTCTGCATCCCGTTCTTCCACCGAAAATCGGGAAGGGCCTGTATCAGCACTGTGATCTCCTTTACAAGCCATCCCACAAGAAGCGCGGCCCACACCCCGAGAAAGGAAAACACCCTCTGATAGGGCAGCTTACACTGGATCAAAAGCGCCAGTGCCAGAAGAATGGCCGTCAAGAGAAAGTACCACTCCAAAAAGGCTTGTTTCGGCCTTCGGATCAGACAAACAGTCACAGCAATAAGCCCGATCGCCAGCAAAACACACATCATATTTCCGGCAAGCCCCCAAAGAGGAGACAACTGTGTGCCGAACAGTGTTTTCAGCCAATGTCCCGCCTGCCTGTTAAACTCCTGTCTCGTCATGCTCTGAATATAAGGGGTTGCCAGCATATAGTCAATCCCCTCTCTCAAAGCCCGAAAAGGCGCATGGAGAATGATGTCGATATGTCCCGCCATGTAAAAGGGCCCGTCCGGTATCTTGGAAAGCAGATTGGAACCGATGGCCAGCCACAGAAGGCCATAAATTCCTGCCGTACACACCGCGCTTACAAGGGAGGTTATGATCAGTCGTATGAGCCGTCTGTAATCCTGATCCAAAAGAAGGACAAAGCCCCCGATCAGACAGACCGGCACCACCACATACAGGCTGCTTGGAATCGCCCAGAGAGCAATCACCAGAGACAGGCCGAAAAATATATAATTACACTTGCTATCTGATTTTTCTACCACAATGTGCTGCAAAGACAAAACCGCCAGCAGATAGCAGAAGGTCACCAGCGCATAGCCTCTGCCCTGCACTGCCAGTTGATTGACCGCATTCATTCCCGCAAACACAAACACAGGAACAAGCGTGATACTGCCCACAAACCATTTTTTTGAAATTCGATACAGAAGAATCAGACTTCCCAGACTGCACAGATAGGATACACCACGCAGTGCAATGGGTGCACTTCCAAATATCCCCAGACAGGCCGAGAGTGTGGAATAGCCCACATGATTATTGGGCAGAGGCCAGTGGATTGCCGCATATACCGGACCTCTGCTGATAAAATAGTAATAAGTATACAGCTCGTCGTACCAGGGAATCAGACGGAACATCCTCACCCCGTAATAGACGGCCATTGTGAGAAAAAGCAGAAGAAAAACCATATTTTCTCTGCTTATTTCCCGCCTTTTTCCTGTTATAAAGAAAGCAGAATCTTTTGCCTCATGACTTCTCAAAAAATAACCCATGATATTATTTGATTCTTTCCACAATCAGGTCGCCCATTCTCTTGCAGCCGACTTTTTCACACCCCTCAGACATGATATCCCCTGTGCGGTAACCGTCCTGTAGTACCTGCTTCACCGCCCCGTCAATAGCGTCCGCCTCCCTGTCAAGGTCGAAGCTGTAGCGAAGCATCATGGAAGCCGAGAGAATCGTGGCAATCGGGTTCGCCAGGTCTTTTCCTGCAATATCGGGCGCAGAGCCGTGACTGGGCTCGTACAGGCCGAATTTCGTATCGTTTAAGGAGGCGGAAGCCAGCATACCGATAGAGCCGGTCACCATACTCGCCTCGTCAGACAGAATGTCTCCAAACATATTTTCTGTCAGTATCACATCAAACTGGGCCGGATCTTTCACCAGCTGCATGGCACAGTTGTCAACCAGCATATGTTCCAGCATAACGTCGGGATAGTCTTTCGCTACCTCCTCCACCACCGCGCGCCAGAGTCTGGAGGAATCCAGCACATTGGCTTTATCCACACTGGTCACTTTCTTTCTGCGCTTTCGGGCAATGTCAAATCCCTTAACCGCAATCCGGCGAATCTCATTTTCGTCGTAAGTCAGGGTATCTAACGCCTTCCTCACACCGTTCTCCTCCACGGTCTTCCTCTCACCAAAATACAGGCCGCCCGTCAGTTCCCGCATAATAAGCATATCAAAGCCATTCCCTGATATCTCCTGCTTCAGGGGGCAGGCCTGCGCCAGCTCCCCGTAGAGAACCGCCGGTCTCAGATTGGCAAAGAGATTTAACGCCTTGCGAATAGCCAAAAGTCCTGCCTCCGGCCGCAGATTCGGCGGAAGTTTATACCAGGGAGACGTGGTAGTGTCTCCGCCGATGGAACCCATCAGCACTGCATCCGCACTCTTTGCAGTCTCAACCGCTTCGTCAGTCAGCGGTACTCCGTGCACATCAATGGATGCGCCGCCCATCAGAATATCCGTATACTGCACATCATGTCCGTATTTTTCCGCAACCGCATCCAGCGCCTTCTTTGCCTCCGCTATGATTTCCGGCCCAATCCCGTCACCGGGGATACAGGTAATGTTAAGCTTCATAGGGTTCCTCCATTCCCATATTCTTCAAAAAGCCGGATCACTTCCGAGCCGGCTTTTTGTCTTGGTTCCTATTCTCTTTTTACTCTGCTCTAAAACTCTTCTCTACAATAACGTTTCCGTCCGAATCGCAGTATCTGATGCCGTATGATACCGTTCCTTTCTCAGCACCGATCGCCTCATCCAGCACAGCCGCTATTCCGGAAAATGCACTTCCCAGCGCATCCACACCCTCGCCCAGGGTATCTGCCGCATCCTCCGGCAGCTCCACGGAATCCTTAAATGTCGCTATGCATAACACTTCGTTGCCGATTACCTCAATAGACATATCTACCTGATCATTGCCCTGTGCTGCCGCCTGCTCCTGAAGCTGTTTCTCCGTAGCCGGATCCTCTTTCAGGTACTCTTCAAGCGTCTTCTGCCCGTTGCTCTCCCCTGCAGAAGCCTCCTCAGCAGGAGCCTCTTCCTCTGCCGCTGCATCCTCCTCAACAGGAGCCTCTTCCTCTGCCGCTGCATCCTCTTCAACAGGAGCCTCCTCCTCTGTCGCTGCCGGTGCCGCACCTTCATTTCCGCTGTCGGAACCACCGCAGGCAGTCGCTGACATTGCAAGCGTCAACAACGCTGCACACAAAAATGTTCTCACTGTTCTTCTTCTCATAACTACTTACTCCTCCTCTTACATCATTTTGTTTTATTTATGTTGTGTTACTATTACAACCTACTCTGTCTCCGCCTTCTCTATCTGGGCAATGGCTGCTTTCTGCATGGGAATGCGGCAGTTCTTGTTGCTGCCAAACTCTACGATAACCGTATCATCTGTGATGTCGATCACGATCCCATAAAAACCGCTGTTGGTCAATACACAATCGCCAACCGCCATATCCGCAAGCATCGCCGCCATCCTCTTTTGTTCCTTCTTCTGCGGACGAATCATAATAAAATACATGAATGCGACAATAATGACAATATAGATAACCATAACCAGACCGCCGCCTGTGGCAGCCGCAGCATCAGCCGTTAATAATCCCATATTATTTCCTCCGTTATTCTTTCAACAAAAGCACCAAGGGATATCATACACAATTTAAACAAGAAAAACAAGTCCTTTCCTGAAATTTTCATAAAGCCTTTTCATTTTTCATTCCTTCAAGCTTCCTCTTTTTATAGGAAGCAAAGCATCCTTCATCCAGAGCGTCCCTGATCTCCTCCATCATCTTATTATAGAAGTAAAGATTGTGTAAAACGCACAGACGCATACCCAGCATCTCCTTTGCCTTCAGCAGATGCCTGATATAGGCGCGGGAATATCTGCGGCACGCCGGGCAGGCACACCCCTCCTCGATGGGCCTCTCATCCAACTCGTACTTCGCGTTGAAGAGGTTAATCTTTCCGTAATTGGTATAGAGATGGCCGTGCCGTCCGTTTCTGGAAGGGTACACACAGTCAAAAAAATCCACCCCCCGCTCCACCGCTTCGAGAATATTCGCCGGTGTCCCGACTCCCATCAGGTAAGTGGGCTTGTCCACCGGCAGATAAGGAACTGTCTCCTCAATCACATGATACATCTGTTCGTGGCTCTCCCCCACCGCAAGACCACCCAGCGCATAACCATCGCAGGAAAGTTCTGCAATACGCTTTGCATGGTCAATGCGGATATCGTCAAAAACCGCTCCCTGATTGATGCCAAATAACAATTGTTTTTTATTGATGGTATCCTCCAGACCATTCAGGCGTTCCATCTCCTGTTTGCATCGTATAAGCCACCTGCTTGTACGGGCCACAGAAGCCTCCACATACCCTCTGTCCGCCATGCTTGGCGGGCATTCGTCAAAAGCCATGGCGATGGTGGATGCCAGATTGGATTGAATCCGCATACTCTCCTCGGGCCCCATAAATATTTTCCGCCCGTCTACATGGGAGTGAAAATACACTCCCTCCTCCCTGATCCTGCGAAGCCCAGCCAGAGAAAACACCTGAAATCCGCCGGAGTCTGTCAGGATCGGCTTGTCCCAGGACATAAATTTATGAAGACCGCCCAACTGTCTGATCACATGGTCGCCCGGACGCACATGCAGGTGATAGGTGTTGGACAACTCCACCTGCGTCCCGATTTTTTCCAGATCTTCTGTAGCCACAGCGCCCTTAATGGCCGCCGCTGTTCCGACATTCATAAAGACAGGGGTCTGTATCGTGCCGTGTACGGTTGTAACCTCAGCACGTTTAGCCCTGCCTTCCTGTTTTAATACCTTATACATAGTACCCTCTTTTCAAATAAAATAGCTATAGATATTTATCCCAGAATTCTTCCAGACAAAGGCCCTCTTCTTTCATGACTGCCGCAGCCTCTCTGCCCACATACCGAAAATGCCAGGGCTCATACTCAATCCCTGTAATATATTCCTTACCTGAAGGATAGCGCAATATGAAGCCGTACTCATGACCATGCTCCCGCAGCCACTTTCCCTCCTCCGTATCGGCAAAGCCCTGCAGCAGCGGAATATAAGTATCAGAAGTAATGTCAAGCGCAAGCCCAACCTCATGCTCGCTGCAGCCCGGAACCGTAATCACCCTGGAGGTCGCCTTGTATGCCTCCATATAAGATAACCCCTGTCTCATATAGGATTTAATTCTGTCGTTAAAATTATCCTCCTGATGATGGGAGGTCCTATAGGGAGATCTGACTACCAGATTCAGACCATCCTTCTTTGCCGCCTGCATCATGAGAAGCAGATCCTCGATCACACGCTCATCACAACGCATTCCCGATGTAAAAGTTCCAAGCTTGAAATCATACTCCTCCGGAATGGGATGCTGCTTGTTGATCAGGGTAAGTCTCCAGTCGGAAGAATCGAAAGTCAGCTCCTGCGCACTCATGACTGTCTCCGTATCCGCATAGCCCGTATGCCCGTCAGCACCATCATGATCATGATTCTCCAGCAGGTCATCCAACGTGTAGGTGGCCATTTCCTCCCCATCGTGTTCCGCCACAGCCCCATCATCCAGAATCATCTCATCCGGCGATTTAACCGGATCAACGACAGCCAGTGAGACGTCCGAAGTCTCGACAATCGCACTGTAAGTCTCCTGCGCACTTGCAAACCCGGTACGTTCCGCAAACACGGCAAAAGAAAAACTACAGCTGCTCATAAAGAAAACCGCCACAAACATCATACTGGCATAACGTTTCCCATTTGCCATAAAATGCCTTCCGACAGAATAACCGAAAAGAGACATGGACATAGCAGCCATGCAGGGATATTTTAACCGTTTATTCTTTTCTGACGCACTCATAAAATATGTAATTATGCTTTGTCGAAATGTGTTATCCATCAACCATCCAAACCCCAAATTTTGATAAAATGCGATTTCTGTCATATATCATAACACATAAAATCTTTTTGTACACCCCTTTTTTTATGTAAATCTGTCATTTTTCGCCCTTTTTTTGGTTCTTTACCCTTGTGATTTGATTTTTGAGATTACACCTGTCCTCATTTTGTCTCCTCAGCTCCCTTTTCTGATCTCTGTCACCCCGATCCGCCCCTTGCATTTTAGACAAAATATGATATGCTGTGTACAGGGAAAACCGCGTGGATTCATATGCTTTTTGATACATTTACGAATATGCGTCTGTTTTTTCGCCGCTTCTCCCTGTTTCCTGTATTTAATTGTACATTTTATATTTCATATGCAATTTTATTTTTGCAGGATATCTTGCAGGCTTTTTTCAGAAAACTTCACACTATTTAAGAAAGGATCAGACAATGGCAGGCTCATCACTAGGAATTATCTATCGAATCACTACCTGGGGGGAATCCCACGGCCCCGGACTCGGTGTCGTTGTGGACGGCTGTCCCGCAGGACTTTCTCTCAACGAAAACGATATTCAGACATATTTGGACAGGAGAAAGCCCGGGCAAAGCCGCATTACCACCCCCCGCAAAGAGGCGGACGCCGTAGAAATCCTCTCCGGCGTCTTTGAGGGTAAAACCACCGGCACACCTATTTCCCTGCTTATCCGGAACACTTCCCAGCGCTCCAAAGACTACAGCGATATTGCAGGCTGTTACCGCCCCGGCCACGCCGATTACACCTTTGATCAAAAATACGGCTTTCGTGACTACCGCGGCGGCGGACGCTCCTCCGGGCGGGAGACCATCGGCCGCGTGGCCGCCGGAGCCATTGCAGCAAAGACCCTGTCGGAATTTGGCATAGGCCTTACTGCCTACACCAGATCCATCGGCCCCGTATCCATTGATCCAGACGCCTTTGACAGGGACGCCATCGCCAGCACCCCAACCTCCATGCCGGACAGGGAAGCCTCCGCCCGTGCGGAGAAATATCTGGAAGACTGCATGAGAAACTATGATTCTTCCGGCGGCGTGATCGAATGTTTGATTGACGGCGTGCCTGTAGGTCTGGGAGACCCGGTCTTTGAGAAACTTGACGCAAATCTGGCCAAGGCGGTTATGTCCATCGGCGCCGTCAAAGCAGTGGAGATTGGCGACGGCATCGAAGTATCCTCCCGCCGCGGTTCCGAAAATAACGACGCTTTCCGCATGCAGAATGGAAGGGTTTTCAAGTCCACCAACCACGCCGGGGGCATACTTGGCGGCATCAGCGACGGTTCACAAATCCTTCTCCGCGCCCATATAAAGCCAACCCCCTCCATCTTTTCCCAGCAGGATACCGTCAACAAAGACGGAGAGGAAATCACCATTTCCATCAAGGGCAGACATGACCCTGTCATTGTCCCCAGAGCAGTGGTTGTGGTGGAATCCATGGCGGCAATCACGCTTTTGGATGCACTCCTGGTAAATGCAGGCGCAAAGATGGAGCACTTGAAAGCCATATACAAAAATTAAATCGAAGATAAAAAGTCGATATATTTTAAATTATGATTTAACATCTTCCAATTTTTAACAATTGATCTACTCTCATACAAAAGACTCTCCGACTTAAGTTAACCAGTCCGGAGAGTCTTTCTCTGTCGCAATATCATATAATAACGCTTATCTTTTCCGTGGTAATTTCTCTACTGTGTCAGATAGCTGCTGATACAGTAAAGTGTCTGTCCGTTATATTCCACTCTTGACCAGCCGTAATCTTCATTGATGCCAGTTCTGGTCACGTACTCTCCGTTATGCAGGGCAGCCACAACCACAGCATCCGGATTGGTCACACTGGGCAGCTTGCGCAGATTGACCTCAATTTTCGCTGTCACCTGTTCATTTCTCTCTGCAAAGCGGGTCTTCAACCCGTCCCCGCTCCCGGCTCCTTCCTGCTCTTCCTGCTTCGGCGCCTGATAACCCAAGTCTGTGGTCAGATAGCTGCTCACCGCATAAACGGTCTGATCATTGTAAAGCAGTCTTGACCAGCCACTTTCACTAACACCTGTTCTTTTTAAAGTCTCCCCGTTTTTCAAAGTGTACACTACCGCGCTGTCCTCTCCCTGGCTGGGGATATTTCGCAGATTGGTAGCTTCCTTTGCTGTCACTTCCTCGTCCACCTGGGCAAATGGCATCAATGCCTCCACATCCGCATGAGCCTCCTCCGGCGTCTCCTCATTCAGGGCGCCGGCTGTGCCCTCATAGCCAAAATAGGCGATGTTCACATCCACAGGCTGACTGATTCCTGAAACCGTCCCCCGGTTTGTGTACTGCCACATGGCATGGGTTCCCTGATAGGATGATTTCTCTGTCTGGGGATAAGGCGCTGACGGATACTGCGATACCCAGATCCGATAGGTTTTCTCAATTCTGGATGTCTCCCACTTGGCGTCACCTGCCATCTCATTCATGGAGGAGTAGAACATGGGCGTATAACCTCTCTCATAAATCCTGTTTAAAAATGCAATGGCTATGTCCGTCCGCTTTGTGGCGGAAAGTCCATACTGCGCGCTGTCCTCCCGCTCAAAACCTTCACAGTCAAAGGCCACAGGATAGGTAATCTGATACTGGGAAATATAGTCGGCTGTCCAATCCGCCTCCTCCACTGCCTCCGCTTCGCTGACAGCGGTAGAAAAGAAATACGCCCCAACCTTGATCCCATTCTTCTGGGCCTCCTGCATATTGTATCTGGCATTGCTGTCTGCAACGATCTCCCGGCTGCCATCCATCCGGTAACCTACGCGCACCATGACAAAATCAATGCCTGAAGAAGCCACCTGAGCCCAGTCAATCGTTCCCTGATACCTGGCCACATCAATGCCAAAGGTGATCTCCTCCGTCTCCGCAGCCGCTCCTGAGGAAAGGAGCTGGCTCACATCCACTTCCGTGCCCTGCTCCGTCCCCATGGTTTCCGTCTCCGGATCTTCCTGCAGCGTATCAGCTTCAGTGTCGCTCTCCTGCGCGTCCTCGGAAGGCTCCTGTACAGAAATAACATCCGGTTGTGTATTCTCTCCCGCAGAAACATCAGCATCCGTCTCCTGCGCAGTGTCCTGTATCTGTGAAATTTCCTCAATGGCGGGAAGCGTTTCCTCTTCCATTCCGCCCCGGAAGAGAAAGAAAACAGCCACAGCAGTCACCACTGCCACAATCACAATCACTGCCGGAAATAACACTCGTTTTACAAACCGCAGCGTATTCTCGTCCAGTTCTTCGTCAAAGGCATCATCATACGCTTCAACATAATCCTCATCCGGCAAATCGTACTCTTCATCATCGCCATCCAGCAGATCACACTCCCCATCATTGCCGTCTGGCATTCCGTTCTCCAGATCTATATATTCCAGATCGTTATCTCTGCCTGTCTTCCTGTTTGGCCTCACGGTACTTCTCCTTTTGCATACGTCTTCTTTATATTACGCCAGTTATTGATTTCTCAACTAGAAGTTCTCCAGAAGTTCCAGGTAAAACTCGTGATAGTCCTTCCTGTTCTCCTTCATAAACTGAATGGCAGACTTCGGATGCTGATTCAAAATCCCCGTCAACAGATAGGGAACGTCATAACCCCATGTCACGCCGGACTCCCGCAGCGGTACAACCTGATCCTCAATGAAATGCAGGATCGGATTGATATTGTATTTCGGGTTTTTCAGGAAACCTAAAAGCAATTCGCTGGGGCAGTTTCCGCACCCGCGTCCCATGCCGCTCACCGTTGCATCGAGATAGCTCACACCCATGATAACGACCTCGGTTGTGTTTGCAAAGGCAAGCTGCTGGTTGTTATGTGCGTGGATGCCAACCTTTTTGTTATATTTGGCAGCTACCTCCAGATATTTATCCGCAAGTCTCCTGGCCTGCTCCGGATAAAGGGAGCCGTAACTGTCCACCAGATAAATCGTACCCACACTGCTTTGACCGAGCAGGTCAAGGGCCGCGTCCAGATCTGTCTCATTTGCTTTGGAGATGGCCATGATGTTGACCGTTGTCTCATACCCCTTCTTCGTGCAGTCCTCAATCATCTCGACTGCCGCCGGGATCGTATTGATGTAAGTCGCAACACGCACAAGATCAATCGGGCTGTCTTTCTTGTTTAAAATGTCTTTCCTGAAATCACATCGGCCCACGTCCGCCATGACGCCGATCTTCATATCCGTCTTGTTGTCTCCCACAACGGCGCGGATGTCCTTGTCGTCGCAGAACTTCCACTTGCCGAACTTTTTCATATCAAACATCTCCTTGGACGCCTTGTAGCCAAACTCCATATAATCCACGCCGGCCTTGATATTGGCGCGGTACAGCGCCTTTACAAACTCATCCGTAAAAAAGAAATCATTCACCAGACCGCCGTCCCGCAGTGTGCAGTCAACGACCTTGATATCCGGTGCGTATGACATCAGTGTTCTACCCTTTGCTCTCTTTTCCATCTCTCATTCACCCTTTCTTTATTGACTGGATAGCTTTTTTCTGTTTTCTATCCTACTTTGTCAGAACTTTCTTAAAACTTTTCTTACCCTTCTTCACAATAAACTCCCCGGCCGCGATATCCTCCTTCGTGTAAGAGGTCTTTAAATCCGTCACCTTCTCTCCGTTCACACTTACGCCGCCCTGTTCCACAGCCCTGCGCGCCTCCGATCGGGATGACGCCAGACCTGCCGCAACTAAAATGCCCTGAATATCTATCCTGCCATCCTTGTAATCATCCTCCATCAGGGTCACTGTCGGCATATTTTCAGAGCTTCCGCCACCGGCAAAGAGTGCTTTTGACGCCTCTTTCGCCTTATTGGCCTCCTCCTCTCCGTGTACCAGATTAGTCAGCTCGTAAGCCAGAATCTCCTTCGCCTCGTTTAACTGACTGCCCTCCCACTTATCCATCTCCTCGATCTGCTCCAGGGGCAGGAAAGTGAGCATCCGCAGACATTTCAGCACGTCCGCATCATCCACATTGCGCCAATACTGGTAAAACTCAAAAGGCGTGGTCTTTTCGGGATCAAGCCACACAGCGCCCTTCTGGGTCTTTCCCATCTTCTTTCCCTCTGAGTTCATCAGAAGTGTAATCGTCATTGCATAGGCGTCCTTTGAAAGTTTTCTGCGGATCAGGTCTGTACCGCCCAGCATATTGCTCCACTGGTCATCCCCTCCAAACTGCATGTTACAGCCATATCTCTTGTAGAGCTCCAGAAAATCGTAGCTCTGCATAATCATGTAATTGAACTCGAGGAAGCTAAGCCCCTTCTCCATCCGCTGCCTGTAGCACTCCGCCCGCAGCATATTGTTTACGGAAAAGCACGCGCCCACCTCCCTGATAAACTCCACATAGTTCAGGTCAAGCAGCCAGTCCGCGTTGTTGACCATGAGCGCCTTTCCCTCCGAAAAGTCAATAAACCGGCTCATCTGCTTCTTAAAGCACTCGCAGTTGTGCTCGATGGTCTCTTTCGTCATCATGGAGCGCATGTCTGTACGGCCGGAAGGGTCCCCGATCATGGCCGTGCCGCCGCCGATCAGGGCGATGGGCTTATTGCCGGCCTCCTGTAAACGCTTCATCAGGCACAGCGCCATGAAATGTCCCACATGCAGACTGTCCGCCGTGGGATCGAAGCCGATATAAAAGGTCGCCTTTCCATTGTTGATCAGGTCACGGATCTCCGCCTCATCCGTCAGTTGGGCGAGAAGCCCTCTCGCCTGTAACTCTTCATAAATTCCCATTGTAATTGTCTCCCTTCGTCATGATACACGCGAATAAGCAGATTCGAGATGCTTCGCATCTCTCATTCGCGTTGCTCGTCAGAAGTCGTCACAGACAGTCTAACATGCACGCATGTATCCTGTCCCTGCCGCCTTCTGACTCTGCTTATACGCGTAAAAAACCCCCGTCCTGCTATCAGGACGAGGGTTAAACTCGTGTTACCACCTAATTTCACAGACGACTCACATCGTCTGCCTCACCGGGTACAGCCATAGAATAACAATCGTTATATTCCATTATTCTTCTATATGGCGATACTCTCCTGCTATAACGTGCATTCCTCCGTCACGGCTTACTAAGAAACATCTGCGCCCTGTTCTGCCGTGAAGCTCCGAGATGTATTCATGGAAAAGTTCCCGCGCGCCTCTCATCCGCCGGCTGCTTTCTGTCCGTTTCCTGATCCACTACTTGTTCTCTTCAACGCCTGTCATATGTTGTTTTGCAAAACTTAACTGTTTTTTAATGTATACGAAATTTCCATCTTTGTCAACCGTTTTTCTCAGGAAAAATCTGAAAATTTCAATGAAGGCCGAGATTTTCTCCCGCTATCATGGCAATCCCGTTCTTTTCCAGGACTGCCGCAAGGCCGTCCGTATCCGCCACGCGGAAGATCATGCAAGCCTGTCCGTCCTTCTGTCCGAAAACAGAGTACATATACTCCACATCGATCCCCTCCGTGGAAATCACACTGAGCACCTTGCTTAAGCCGCCCGGCGTATCGGGAACCGCCACCCCCACAACCGGCGTCATGGTCAGGATAAAGCCCTGCTCCAAAAGAATGGCGGAAGCCTTCGACGCATCATCCACAATCAGCCGCAAAACGCCGTAATCCGCAGTCTCCGCAATATTGATCGCCCGCATGTTCACCTGATTTTCCGATAGAATCCCTGTGATGTCCGCAAGCTGTCCGGCCTTGTTTTCCAGAAATACAGATATCTGAGGTATTGTCATTTATTCGCCCTCCTTTAGATTTTACGCTTATCAATCACGCGCACCGCTTTGCCCTCGCTTCGTGTGATGGACTTGGGCGCAACCAGACGAACCTTTGCGTAAATACCAAGCATCGCCTTAAGCGCAGATACGAGTCCCTTCTCCATCTCCGTGATCTTACCCAGATTATCGGAGAAGTTCTCCGGCGTCATCTCCACCATCACCTCGATCGTATCAGAGTTGTTGACACGATCCACAATGATCTGATAGTTTGCGGGATAACCCTGTTCCAGAAGCACTGTCTCGATCTGGGACGGGAATACATTCACGCCCTTGACAATCAGCATGTCGTCGCTTCTGCCCATGGGCTTACTCATCTTTACATGGGTACGGCCGCAGGAACATTTCTTTCTGGTAAGCACACAGATATCTCTGGTACGGTAACGCAGAAGCGGGAACGCCTCCTTGGTGATGGCTGTGAACACCAGCTCCCCCTTGCTCCCTTCAGGAAGAACCTCTCCCGTATCCGGATCGATAATCTCCGCAATAAAATGATCCTCATTGATGTGCATACCAGTCTGCTCGCTGCACTCAAAGCTGACGCCTGGGCCGCTGGTCTCCGTGAGCCCATAGATATCGTAAGCCTTGATTCCCAGCTTGTTCTGGATATCCTGACGCATCTCCTCGCTCCATGCCTCCGCGCCGAAGATACCCGCCTTTAACTTAATCTTGTCCCTGAGCCCCCGCTCGTGGATACTCTCCGCCAGAAAAGCGGCATAGGAGGGCGTACAGCAGAGAATCGTCGCCTCCAGATCAACCATGAACTGTAACTGCCGGTCCGTGTTGCCGGAGGACATGGGCAGTGTCAGACACCCGGCTCTATGACTGCCGCCGTTTAAACCCGGCCCGCCGGTGAAAAGACCGTAACCATAGCTTACCTGACAGACGTCTTCGTTCGTACCGCCTGCCGCCACAACGGCGCGGGCACAGCAGTCTTCCCACAGATCAACGTCGTGCTGGGTATAGAAAGCCACCACCCTGCGGCCCGTGGTGCCGGATGTGGACTGGATACGGACACAGTCCTTCAAAGGTTTCGCCAAAAGGCCGTAAGGATACGCCTCCCGCAGGTCGTCCTTCGTCAGAAAAGGAAGCTTATGCAGATCCTCCACACTCTGAATCTCCTCAGGTGTAACCCCTTTCTCCTCCATCTTTTTGCGGTAGTAGGGCACATTGTCCCACACGTGGCGCACCTGCCTGACCAGACGCTCGTTCTGCCACGCGAGAATCTGCTCTCTGTCCGCAGTCTCAATCTCTTTCTGGTAATACCGTTCCATACCTTCCTCCTTCATTCACTATATACGCAGAATGCCCGCTTTACGGCATTTCTTATTACGCGCTGCGCCCCAGCTCAAAAGCCTTCCTGTTCAGCTCCAAAAACTTCGGCGGCACACTGTGCTCTATAGCATCCATCCACTCCTCGTCCGTAAAATCAAAGTGTTTCGCCAGCCGTCCCATCAACACCAGATTGACAGCCTTACTGCTTCCCGCTTCCTCCGCCAGAGAAAGGGCGTCCAGTGCGTCCACATTGATCTCAAGAGCCGAAAGTTTCTCCACCAGCTTCTCCGGATATACCGCTGCGCCTGCAATCACAGGCATGGGATTGATCTGCTGGCTGTTCACGATGATCCTGCCGCCCGGCTTCAAGTATTCCGTATAGCGGGCCGCCTCCAGCAGCTCAAAGGAGAGAATGCAGTCCGCCTGTCCTTTATCTATGATGGGAGAGCAGACCCTGTCCCCCCAGCGCACGTAAGTAACAACGCTCCCGCCGCGCTGGCTCATGCCGTGTACCTCGCTCACTTTCACGTCAAACCCCTTTGTGAGCAGCAGCCGCCCTAACAGTTTGCTGGCCAGCAGGGTTCCCTGTCCGCCCACACCCACAATCATGATATTCTTTGTTTCCATACTTATCTCCATTCCTGCCGTGACCTCTATGCTGTTACGGCCATTTTACCTCTCCGTTTTCTCTGTGTCTTGTAAAATATCTTCATTTTACCGCATGATATAACTGATCCGCTTCGCAGCCCCGGTTACTTCCCTGCCCCCAGCGCACCGAACTTACAGAGCTGTTCACAGACACCACAGCCCACACAGAGAGTCGTGTCGATCTTCACCTTGCCCTCCTCCATGCTGATTGCGGGACATCCAATGTTCATACATGCCTTGCATCCCTTGCACTTCTCCGGGTCTGCACAGATGGGGCCGGGGTGTTTCACATATTTCAACAGCGCGCAAGGTCGGCGGGAAATGATAACGGAAGGCTCTTTCGCCGCCAGCTCCTCCTGAATCGCTGCCTGACAGGCGTCCATATCGTAAGGGTCTACCACTCTCACACGTCTGACGCCGACGGCTCTGCACAGACTCTCCAGATCGATTTTTGTACAGGGGTCGCCTTTCAGGTTAAAGCCCGTAGTAGGATTCTGCTGGTGGCCCGTCATACCCGTAATCGAATTATCCAGTATGATCACGGTGGAATTTGAGTCGTTGTAAGCAATATTAATCAGGCCCGTAACGCCGGAATGGATAAAAGTAGAATCTCCGATCACCGCTACCGTCCTGCCCGCGTTTTCCTCGTCCCCGGCCTTCACAAAACCATGCAGCCCGGAAACGGAGGCTCCCATACAGATGGTAGTGTCGATGGCGTTCAGGGGCGCGACTGCTCCCAATGTATAACACCCGATATCTCCAAGCACGGTGAGATTCAGCTTCTTAAGCACATAGAAAAGGCTCCTGTGCGGACACCCCGCACACATCACAGGCGGTCTTGCGGGAATATCCTCCGCGAGAACCGCGCCTGACTGTACCCTTTCCCCAAGCTTCTCCTTCACCAGATTCTGTCCAAGCTCTCCAATCTCCGTAAAGAGTTCTTTTCCGGCCACCGAAAGGCCCAGATTCCTACAATGTGTCTCTATGAAGCTGTCAAGCTCCTCCACCACCACCAGCTTATCAACGGAGGCAGCAAAGTCGCGGATCTTCTGTTCCGGCATAGGCCAGATCATGCCCAGCTTCAAAACAGGACAGGTATCTCCCAGAGCCTCCTTCACATACTGATAGCAGGTGGAAGAAGTGATAATACCCATGGACGTATCCTGTCCCGGATCAATCCGGTTAATCTCGGCCTTCTCCGCCCAGGCCGTCAGGGCCTTCGTGCGCTCCTCCACATCCGGATGGCGCTTCTTCGCGTTGGCAGGCATCATTATGTACTTACCGGGATTTTTCTCATAGGGCCTCTGCGCCGGAAGCACCCTCTCCCCCGTCTCCACCACACTCTGGGAATGACTGACGCGGGTACACATCTTAATAAGAACAGCCGTGTCATACTCCTCGGAAAGCTCATAGGCAAGTTTTGCAAAGGCAATCGCCTCCGCGGAATCGGAAGGCTCCAGCATGGGAATCTTAGACGCCCGCGCATAGTGGCGGGAATCCTGCTCATTCTGGGAGCTGTGCATGCCGGCGTCATCGGCCACCCCAATGACTAATCCCGCATTCACGCCAGTATAAGAAATGGTAAAAAGCGGGTCTGCCGCCACATTTAAGCCCACATGCTTCATGGCGCAAAAACTCCGCTTTCCACGTAAGGAAGCGCCGAACGCCGCCTCGAGAGCTACTTTCTCGTTAGGCGCCCACTCGGCATAAACCTCTTCATATTTCGCCACACACTCGGTGATCTCCGTGCTGGGCGTTCCCGGATAGCTGGACACAAAGCTGCAGCCCGCCTCATACAGGCCTCTGGCAACCGCTTCGTTGCCAAGCATTAATGTTTTCATACAGTATCTGTTCCTTTCTCTTAACGTTACGGAGAATGTCTGTCCTGTAGACATTTTCCTGCCCGAAAAGAACTTCCTTTCAGAAGTTCTTTTCGGGCGCTTCTCACTCGTTACCGATGGAATCTTTGACAGAAACCGTCACCTTCTGATCGTAGCAGGAGAATACCTCCTCCAGCTTCTTTTCCCCAGGCGCCTTCGTCGCCACACTCACCACAGGAACGATCACAAGCCCGGCCAGCATACAGAATGCGCCGGCATTGATCGGTGACTGTAGATATGCAGGGAACGACGGGCGAAAGAAAATATTCGCCAGCATCACGATTGTGGAGAACAAAAAGCTCACCCAGCAGGCCGCTTTCGTGGTCCGCTTCCAATATAAGCCATAGAGGAAAGGCGCCAGAAATGCACCGGCAAGCGCGCCCCAGCTCACACCCATGAGCTGGGCGATAAAGGTAACGTTAGAGCGGTACTGGATCAGTGCAAGCACCACCGAAATGACGATAAACACCACCAAAAGCCCCCGCATCCATTTCACCTGTTTTTTTTCATCCATCTCCTTAATTATATTACCTTTAATAAAGTCCAGCGTCAAGGTGGAGCTGGATGCCAATACAAGGGAGGAAAGGGTGGACATGGAAGCCGAGAGCACCAGAATCACCACCACCGCAATTAGAATTGTGGGAAGACCGCTTAACATGGTCGGCACAACCGAGTCATAACCGTTCGCTGCAATATCTATCCTGTCGCTGAACAGCCGCCCGAAACCGCCGAGAAAATAACAGCCTCCTGAAACAATGGTCGCAAAGACTGTGGAAATCACCATCCCCTTATTGATTGCACTCTCGCTCTTGATGGCATAAAATTTCTGTACCATCTGCGGCAGCCCCCAGGTCCCCAGACTGGTGAGGATCACCACGCCCAGAAGGCCGGCAGGATCAGGTCCAAAGAAAGAGTTAAACACACCGGGCGCGGCAGAAACCGTCTCGTCGCTCACCGCCGACAGTTTATCAAGCGCCGCAAGGAAACCTCCCTGACTGTGGAGCACTGCCAAAATAACAGCCGCTATTCCAAATATCATAATGATACCCTGAATGAAATCATTGATTGCAGTAGCCATATAGCCGCCTGCAATCACATAAATCCCCGTAAGCACTGCCATAACCACCACACACACACTGTAGTCAATGTCAAAAGCCATACCGAACAGACGGCTCAAACCGTTGTAGAGACTTGCCGTGTAGGGAATCAGAAAGATAAAGATAATGGCCGAAGCCGCCAGTTTTAAGGGTTTGCTCTCAAACCGCTCCCCGAAAAACTCTGGCATGGTCGCACTGTTTAAATGCTGTGTCATAATGCGGGTACGTCGTCCCAGCACCGCCCAGGCAAGAAGCGAACCGATAAAGGCATTTCCCAGTCCAGCCCAGGTGGCGGCTATGCCGTACTTCCAGCCAAACTGTCCGGCATAGCCCACGAAAACCACCGCCGAAAAATAGCTGGTTCCGTAAGCAAAGGCCGTAAGCCACGGGCCCACGTTCCTGCCGCCCAGCACAAACCCGTTCACATCCGTGGCATGCCTGCGGCAGTAGAGTCCGATCCCTATCATAACGCCGAAAAAGATTACCAACATAATCAGTTTGATAAATAAATCCATCTTCGTACTTCCTCCTAGTTTTTAATCTGTGCTTCCACCAGACTGCCGTGGCAGTACCGCTCCCTGAGAACCGGCTTCTCAATCTTACCCGTAGGATTTCTGGGCACTTTCTCAAAAATGATCTTTCTTGGCCGTTTGTAGCGGGGAAGGTCCTTACAGAACGCCATAATCTCCTCCTCCGTACAGGTCTCGTTCTCCTTGATCTCTATGACAGCCGCCGCGATCTCACCAAGCCTTTGATCCGGCAGGCCGATCACCGCCACATCCTTAATCTTATCGCTGCCCCGAAGGAAATCCTCGATCTGTACCGGGTAAAGGTTCTCACCTCCGGAAATGATGACGTCCTTCTTGCGGTCCACCAGATAAATAAACCCGTCTTCATCCATGCGCGCCATATCTCCCGTGTAAAGCCAGCCGTCTTTTATGACTTCGTTCGTCGCTTCAGGATTTTTATAGTAGCAGAGCATAACGCCTGGGCCATGGACAATGAGTTCGCCCACATCTCCCTGTGCAACTTCCCGGCCCTGCTCGTTTACAATCTTTGCTTCCCAGTGATAGCCCGGTTTCCCGATGGCTCCCACTTTATGTATATTCTCCACGCCCAGATGTACACAGCCGGGACCTATGGATTCACTCAACCCATAGTTGGTGTCATACAGATGATGTGGGAAATGTTTTTTCCAGCGCTGGATCAGACTGGGCGGAACAGGCTGGGCTCCGATGTGCATCAGCCTCCACTGCTCCAGCAGATAATGCTCCATATCCACTTTCCCGGAATCGATGGCGTCCAGAAGATCCTGCGCCCATGGCACCAGAAGCCACACAATGGTACACTGTTCCTCCGTGACCGCCCTCAAAATCCACTCCGGTTTCACGCCCCGCAGCAGCACCGCCTTGCCGCCCGTAATCAGCGAACCGAACCAGTGCATTTTCGCCCCGGTGTGATAGAGGGGCGGAATACAGAGGAATACATCCTCCCTTTTCTGTCCGTGGTGGTTCTGCTCCGTCTCGCAGGAGGAGCGGAGAGACTGGTGATTATGTAAAATCGCCTTCGGGAATCCCGTTGTACCGGAAGAAAAGTAAATGGCCGCATAATCCATTTCGTCAAGCGCCACCGGCGGCGCGCTGGAAGAGCAAAATCCCATCAGCTTCAGGCAGTCCTCCGTGTAATCCGGCCCGCCTGCCCCCGGGAAAAACATCATCCCGACTCCCGGCAGCTCCTCCGCGATACTGTCCATCCGCTCGATAAACTCCGGCCCGAAAACCAACACCTCCACGTCCGCAAGTTCCAGACAATATTTGATCTCCTCTGCCGAATAACGGAAGTTCATAGGTACGGCCACGCCACCCGCCTTCAGAATACCGAAATAGATAGGGAGCCACTCCAGACAGTTCATCATCAGAATCCCCACCTTGGTCTCCCGCTCCATCCCACGACTTAACAGCAGATTCGCGAAACGGTTAGCCCGTCTGTCAAAATCCGCCCAGCTCAACTCCCTTCGATAAGGTGCGCCGTTCCCCGCGCTCTCGATCAGGCTCGCTTCCCGCCAGGTCACCGCACTGTCCCGCTCCTGGGAAGGGTTCAGCTCCACAAGCGCCGTATCCGAGCCATAGAGTCGGGCGTTCCGCTCCAAAAACTCCGTAATTACCATTCTCCATATCCTCCGTATATCATATTTGTTATCTGTTTCCAACTATATAAGCGTTCAAAGTGGCATGAGCCACATAGGTGCCAATCTCATCCTTCACATCCACACTGTACAGCGCGGTGGTATGTCCTTCCCGCAGACAGACGGCCTCCGCAATCAGCCGTTTTCCCTTTGCCGGAGCAAGAAAAGTAATGGACGCCTGCTGGCTGACTGTCACTTTCTCAGAATATCCGTTGGCCGCCACGGCACAGGTGATATCAGCCAACGTAAAAATAGCGCCTCCCATGGGGACGTTGTTTTCATTCAAATGACGCTCCTCGATCGTCAGGGAGCAGGACGCCTTTCCGGGCTGTGCAGAATCAATGACAATCCCCGCCGCCTCCGTAGCAAAATGATCATTTTTAAACCGATTCCGGATTTCTTCTAAATCCGCCATACCCAATCCCCTTTCTGCGGCCTGTCAGCCGCACTCCTGATTTTTTCTATATTTATCCCTCTTTCAAGCGAAAACTATACCCAACACTTTAGCACTTTTACTCGTTAAAGTCAAGATGCGCACACAAACAGAATCAGGACACGGTATCTGCAGGATACATGCTTGCATGTAAGACTGTAGATGCCGTGTCCTGACAAACAGCGCAAACGGGAAATGCGGTGCATTTCGAGTCTGCACATCTGCCTGTTTCCGGTACGCCTCTAGCGATTTACCATGAGCTTCATCATCGCCTGATTTAAACCGTCCACTGTCAGTTTATACATCGGAAAGAGTCCCTTGATGGCCGTCTCCGCCTCCCGCCAGGGTGCATGTCCGGGCGCCATCTTGGGATTGAGCCAAACAATTTTTTTGTAGTGCCGTTTCATGAGCAAAAGCCAGTCCATCCCGGAAAGCCCGCCGTTTGGCCCTCTGTAATTGCCTGTGGTGGAATACAGCTCCTCCGGCGCCATGGCCGCATCCCCCACAATGATCACCTTATAATCGCTGTCCAGATTGCGGAACATCCACTCCGTCTCAATCCACTCGCCGTTCTCACACTCCGGCGTCCTGTAAAGATTGGAATAAATGCAGTTGTGGAAAAAGTAGGTCTTCACATCCTTGTAGTGGTTGGACTTGTGTACGGACTGGAACAGCTCGCTCAAAAGCGTCGTATAGGGAATCATGGTGCCGCCCGAGTCCATCAGCAGAAGAAGCTTCACCGCATTTTTTCTTGGTTTTTCCATCACGATCTGTAGACAGCCGCCGTTGTTGCAGGTAGCGTCCACTGTACCGTTGATATCAAGCTCCGTCTCCGGAATATCCAGTTTCGTGGAAAACTGCCTGAGTTTTCTGAGGGCCATCTGGAACTGTCTGTTATCCAGCACCTTGTCATTTCTGAAATCACGGTATTTCCGGGCCCCCACCACCTGAAATGCAGACTGGTAACCGGTAGTTCCACCCACACGGATACCACCCATATTTCCGCCCATGTTGCCAAAAGACGTCTTACCCATGGTGCCGATCCAGAAACTGCCGCCGTTGTGCTCCTCGTCCTGATCCCGCAGTCTGTCCTTGAACTTGTTCTCGATATCCTCCTTGTCCATGGTGACTACTTCCTGGTTCATCTCATGGCGCATCTCCTCAAACACGTCCTGCATCTCCGGTTTATCCAGCCAGCGGAGCATGTTTTTACTCACCTCATTCTCCGACATGACACCCTTAAACACTTCGTCAAAAGCCATGTCGAACTTGTCAAACTCGGTCTCTGATTTTACCAGAATCATCCGCGCCAGATAATAAAACTCCGTCAGGCTGCTGTGGCAGAGTCCCTGCTGTAAAGCGTCCTGTAAAGTCAGCCATTCGCTTAATGACACCTCAAGCCCTTTCGCTTTCAAGGTATAGAAAAATTTACTGAACATATCATTTCCTCACCGGCATAAATAAAATACCCATCATTATCAGAAGTCCGTCCTGTTCTTAACCGTCTCCAGATCCTCGTCTTTCTTGACCACCACCCCGATAAAGGGAAGCTCCTGCCGCAGTCTGTCAGTAGGGATACCGCCGATCTGCAGCGCATTAACCCAGTCGATCAACTCCGAAGTGCTCGGTTTCTTGCGAATATCTTTCATGGAGCGAATCCAGTAAAACACTTCCATGGCATCCTTAAGCAGCTTCTCCTCCACATCCGGATAGTGGGTTCTCACGATCTCCTCCATCAGCGCCTGATCCGGGAAATCAATGTAGTGGAAAATGCATCTGCGAAGAAAGGCATCCGGCAGCTCCTTCTCCGCATTGGAGGTGATAATCACAATGGGCCGGTGTTTCGCCCTGACTGTCCGCTTCGTCTCGTGAATATAAAATTCCATCTGGTCAAGCTCCCAGAGCAGGTCGTTGGGAAATTCCAGATCAGCCTTGTCGATCTCGTCGATCAGCAGGATCACCTGCTCGTCCGCCTCAAAGGCTTCCCCCAGCTTACCCAGTTTGATATAGTGGGCAATATCGTCCACACCCTCCTCTCCGAACTGGCCGTCGTACAGTCTCTGAATCGTGTCATACATGTAAAGGCCGTCCTGTGCCTTCGTGGTGGACTTGATATTCCAGATAATCAGCTTCTTTCCAAGGGAAGCCGCCACCGCCTGCGCCAGCATCGTCTTTCCCGTGCCGGGCTCTCCCTTTACCAGAAGCGGTTTCTGCAGGGCGATAGCCACATTCACGCTGGATAAAAGCTGTTCGGATGCCACATAATCAACAGTGCTTTCAAATTTTGTATTTGCCATACCTGTTTCCTTTCTCAAAATCCGATATCCCTTCCCGGCACCGTACCGCCTGTCCGCTTTTTGAGATTTCGGTTATTGCGTGCGTTATAAATTTATGTTACGATATTTCAGATATAAAAGCAAGTGATTCTTGCGGCTGTATACCGCCGTGACATTCATACCGATACCATACAGAAAGGATTACCGACATGACTACAG
Source organism: uncultured Lachnospiraceae bacterium (assembly GCA_947037115.1). Taxonomy (GTDB): domain Bacteria; phylum Bacillota; class Clostridia; order Lachnospirales; family Lachnospiraceae; genus UBA3282. The sequence continues at coordinate 17,235 of CAMQTN010000005.1, read as the reverse complement.
AAAATGAAAAGACAAGCTTCTCCTTCGAGGTGTTTCCTCCTAAAAAAGATGAGGAATTTGACAACATATTCAGCTTTCTCAAAGAAGCCGCAAAACTTCATCCCGATTTTATAAGCTGTACCTACGGCGCAGGCGGCTCACGTGCGGGAAAAACCATTGAAATCGCCTCCTTTATCCAAAAGGAGCTCGGCATCGACGCCATCGCCCACATCACCTGTGTGGGCTTCACCAAAGCCGATCTTGAGAAAAACTGCGAGGCTCTGGAAGCTGCGGGCGTAAATCACGTACTGGCTCTGCGCGGGGACAGGCCCCAGCACATGAGCGACGAACAGTTTAACAGCAGGGAATTTTTCTACGCTGCCGATCTGGTCCGCCATTTAAAAGCACATACCAGTTTACAGATCTCCGGCGCCTGCTATCCTGAAAAGCACTTTGAAGCTCCCAGTTTTGAGGAGGACTTAAAGCACCTGAAAGAAAAGGTAGACGCCGGCGTCACCTCCCTGGTCACCCAGATGTTTTTTGACAATGCCTGCTTCTATCGTTTTATGGAAAAAATGCGCGGCATGGGAATTACTGTCCCTGTTCACGCCGGTATCATGCCCATCACTACGGCCAAACAGCTCGGCACCACCGTGTCCCTCTCCGGCTCTTCGGTTCCCAAGGAGCTGGCGGATCTGATCGCCACCTACGGGGATGATAAGGAGGATATGAGAAAGGCCGGAATCGACTACGCAGTGCGCCAGATCCTCGACCTGAAAAAGAACGGCGTGGACGGAATCCATATTTACTCCATGAATAAGCTCAAGACGACGACGGAGATCTGCGGGATGATCTCCTGACGAACGCATAAAAATATCCTCATGGATCGCTGTTTTATTCGTAATCCATGGGGATATATAAATGTATCTGTCTATGGAACCCCATTTTCCTGAATCACGCTTCCTCCCACGGAATCAGGGGATTCTCAATCTTCTTGTCACGCAGCATCAGATTTTTCACCGCCTCGTCCACAGGCATGCCTTCAAACAATACTGCGTTCACCTGCTCGATAATGGGGAGTTGTACGTGGTATTTTTCTGCAAGGCCCATGGCCGCCCTGGCGGAATACACACCTTCCACCACCATCTTCACCTCGTCCATGGCCTGCTTCATGGTATAACCCTTGCCGATCAGGATACCTGCACGGCGGTTTCTGGAATGCATGGACGCACAGGTTACGATCAGATCACCGATACCGGTCAGCCCGCTGAAAGTCTCGATCCTGCCACCCATGGCAAGACCAAGCCTTGCTATCTCCGCAATTCCTCTGGTAATCAGCGCCGCTTTCGTGTTGTCCCCATATCCAAGGCCATCGGCAATCCCGGCTGCAAGCGCCACCACATTCTTAAGGGCCGCGCCAAGCTCAACGCCAGTCACATCCGGCGTGATATAGACGCGGAACGCTTCGTTCATAAAAATATTCTGGAGATACTCGGCAGTCGTTTTCTTTGCCGCCGCGACGACAATGGTGGTCGGGATACCTCTTCCCACCTCCTCCGCATGGGAAGGCCCGGAGAGCACCGCCACCTCGGCCTGCGGAATCTCCTCCTCGATAATCTGGGAAAGCGTAAACAAAGTCTTCTCCTCGATTCCCTTCGCCACGTCGACAATGATCTGTCCCTCCCGCACAAAGGGCTTCATGGAATGGGAAGTGCTTCTGGTATAGGGTGAAGGCACCGCCAGCACCAGCACATCCCTGCCTGTCACGGCCGCCTCCAGATCCGTGGTAAATACCATATCCTCCGGAAGTTTGACGCCGGGCAGCTTATCCTTGTGCTCACGCTCCTTTTGCAGCATCTCGATCTCCGACTCCACGATCGACCAGACTGTGATCTTATGCCCATTTTTGTGGAGGAGTACCGCTAACGCCGTTCCCCAGCTTCCTGCGCCTATAATACTGATATCCGCCATATCCGTCCTGCCTCCCTTGTACTCTTTATGCTTCCTTATTTTCCGGCTCTGTATTGTCCGGTTCTTTATTTTTGTGTGTCAGATAAGTCTTTCGCTCCGTACCGCTAAGTAATCGCTTAATATTTTCTCTATGTTTCCAGTAGGCCATCGCCGTCAATAAAGCAAGAATGGCATACATCTCATTCAGCATCGCCTGCGTCATGCCGAAAACACCCATCTGCCCCAGAATAACCGTCTCGATCAAAAAGCCCGCATACACCAGAAGCGATCCCAAAGACACATAGTGCGTGATGAAAAACGCCCCGAAAAACAGGATAACTCCCATTGGGATCAGGTACGGGTGAAAGGATAAAATCAATCCTGCTGTGGCCGCGATCCCTTTTCCTCCTTTGAATTTCAGATAAAAGGGAAAATTGTGGCCGATGATGGCACCCGCCGCCGCATACATCCTTAACAGATAAATCATATCTGTGTGTGAGTTTCCGAATATGACGCCGGTAATCACAACTGCCAGAATGCACTTCAGGATATCCCCTGCAAGAACCAGAAGCCCGGCCTTCGTTCCAAACACGCGGAGCGTGTTCGTTGTGCCTGCATTGCCGCTCCCGTAGTTTCTGATATCGACGCCATGCAGCCGCCCGTAAATATAAGCTGTCTGAAAAAGGCCAAACACATATCCGATCAACAAACAAATAACCCGTACCACTTTTATTTATTTTCCTTTCTCTCTCTGACAAAAAATTTCAGGGGCGTTCCCACAAAGCCGAACGTATCACGGATCTGGTTTTCCAAATACCGCAAATAGGAAAAATGCATCAGTTCCCTGTCATTTACAAAAACAACAAAAGTGGGCGGTTTCACCGCAACCTGTGTCGTATAGTAGATACGGAGCCTCTTTCCCTTATCAGCCGGTGGCTGCTGAAGCGCAACCGCCTCTGTTACGATCTCGTTCAACACACCTGTTGCTATACGCATGGAATGGTTCTCATTCACCGCGTCAATCACATCATAGAGTTTCATCAGCCGCTGCCCGCTCACCGCCGAGATAAACATGATCTCCGCGTAGGGCATAAAGGACAGCACCTGCCTGATTTTCTGCGTGTGCTCCTTCACCGTCTGGTTGTCCTTCTCAATGGCATCCCACTTGTTCACCGCGATGATGACTGCCTTGCCCCTGTCGTGGGCAATTCCGGCGATCTTGGCGTCCTGCTCTGTCACACCCTCCATGGCGTCTATGATGAGCACGGCGATATCCGCCCGCTCTACCGCCGATACGGTGCGGATAATCATATAACGCTCCAGCTCTTCCTTTATTTTATTCTTTCTCCGAAGTCCCGCCGTATCGATAAACACATACTCTCTGCCATTGTGTGTGATTTCCGTATCCACAGCGTCCCTCGTAGTACCTGCGATATCCGAGACAATCAGACGGTTTTCTCCGATGAGACGGTTAATAATAGAAGACTTCCCCACGTTCGGCTTCCCGATAATAGCCACCTTAATACGTTCATCCTCTTCCTCTTCACCACTGTTCTCGGGAAAATAAGATATCACCTCGTCCAGAAATTCTCCAAACCCGAGACGGTTCGCGGCAGATATGGGATGAGGCTCCCCGATGCCCATATTATAAAACTCATAGACATCCGCCATATACTTGTCAAAATCATCCACCTTGTTGACCGTTAACACCACAGGTTTCTTTGATCTTCTAAGCATGTCGGCCACCTTGAAATCCGCATCCTGCAGCCCCTGCTTCACATCCACCAGAAAAATGATCACATCCGCCGTGTCTATGGCAATCCGTGCCTGCTCCCGCATCTGGGAGAGGATGATATCTTTGCTCTCCGGCTCAATACCTCCGGTATCTACCAGTGTAAAATTCCTGTCAAGCCAGGAGACGTCCGCATAAATCCGGTCTCTGGTAATGCCGGGCGTATCCTTCACGATCGCTATTTTTTCGCCGGCCAGCGCATTAAACAGGGTGGATTTTCCGACATTTGGTCTTCCTACCACCGCAACGATCGGCCTGGTATTCTTTTTGCTCATGCTTCGATCTCCATTCTACTGCAAACAAGTCATATACCGCTTGATTTTACAACATCTTGATCCGCTTGTAAAGCAAAACGCACTTTTATTTTAGGAAATATGAGCCGAATCCGCTTGACATGTTACCCTTGTAATGAATATAATTTTTGTAAGTAACCATTTGCACAGAAAATATATTTCGTGCCAGAATGCACGTTTCATTTGGAGAAAAAATGCCTAACACAGAACAACTCGAACATTCTATGCCGGTAGCTGCCATGAAGCTTCTTGCTCCGAAGGCTGCCCTTCCTCTGGCGGAGAAGATCAACTACCACCTGATAGAATACCGCCGCAATCTGCAAAACAATGTCAAAAACGACCCTGCGTTCCACGGTTATATGGAAGACAATTACCTGATGGAGGTGGAATGCCCCCGTTTCGGAACCGGTGAGGGCAAGGCGATTCTGCCCGACTCGGTCCGCGGCAAGGATGTCTTCCTTCTCACGGACGTCTGTAATCACAGCATTACCTACAATATGAACGGCTTCACAAACTATATGTCTCCTGACGACCATTATCAGGATTTAAAGCGTATCATTTCTGCCATAAACGGTAAGGCGCACCGCATCAATGTGATCATGCCCTTTCTCTATGAGGGCCGGCAGCACAAAAGAAACGGCAGGGAATCCCTTGACTGTGCCTATGCCATCAAGGAGCTGATGGATATGGGGATATCCAATTTTATCACTTTCGACGCCCATGATCCCCGTGTACAAAACTCCGTTCCCATAAAAGGTTTCGACAACTTCATGCCTCCCTACCAGTTCGTCAGGGCGCTGTTGCGCATGGAGAAGAATCTGACCATCGACAAGGATCATACCATCGTCATAAGCCCAGACGAAGGCGCTTTGGACAGAGCCGTATATCTGGCTAACGTTCTCGGCGTAGACACGGGCATGTTTTATAAGCGCAGAGATTACTCCACGATTATAAACGGGAAAAATCCCATCGTCGCCCATGAGTTTTTGGGGGACAACATAGACGGCAAGGACGTTATTGTCATCGACGACATGATTTCCTCCGGAGGCAGTATGATCGACACTGCCAGACAGTTGAAAAAGATGAATGCCAAGCGGGTTTTCATCTGCTGTACGTTCGGGCTGTTCACAGACGGGCTCTCCGCCTTTGACACCGCCTACGAAAACTGTTACATCGACCGGATTGTGACCACCAATCTCTGTTACCAGCCGCCGGAACTTAAGGAAAAACCCTACTACATAGAGGCGGATATGAGTAAGTTTATCGCCTCCATCATCGACTTTATGAATCACGACGCCTCCATGGCGAATATCTATACACCGACGGACAAGATTCATCGGATTCTTGAAAAATTCAATAACCGCGAAGTCAGCGGACTGGACATCTGAGGTAAATCCTGTGGAATCAGCCTCACCGAATCCGCTTCCCGACCCCGGATCTGCACAAAAAGGCCGCCGTCCTGTTTCCCACAGGAACGGCAGCCTTTTCCTTTTATATCGTCTCCCCTGCTGCCGGGAAGGTCAAAAACACCTTAAACAGATCGCCATCCAGCTCAATCTCAAAACTGCCCTTCTGGGCTATGGTCAGATTCTTGGCAATGGACAGCCCCAATCCGCTCCCCTCTGTCGTTCTCGACTCATCGCCTCTGATAAAGCGCTCCGTCAGTTCCTCCGGCCTGCAGTTTAACGGATTCTCTGAAATATTCTTAATCGATATCTCAACCTGCTCCGTCTCCTGCGGCTGCCCCCTCTCCGGTTTATCTATCGACACATACACCCGTGTGCCCGGCATGGCGTACTTATAGACATTGTTCAGTAAGTTCTCCATCACCCGCCAGATCCTGCGGCTGTCCGCCTCAATCACCGCATCCCTGACATTCACATTCATCACCGTGGTAAGATTCTTCATCTCAAATTTCTCGGAAAACTCCCCGATACTCTGATTCATCAGCTCTGTCAGGTTAATCCGCTCAAAATGATAGCTGATATTCCCCGAAGTAATCTTGCTGGCTTCCACCAGATCGTCCGTCAACTGTTTTAACCGCTGGGACTTTTCGTCCAGCACCCGGATATAGCTCTGCACCTTTTCGCTGTCCACCTGCTCCCTTTTGAGTAAATCCACATAGTTTATGATGGAAGTGAGGGGCGTCTTAATATCATGGGATACGTTGGTGATCAGATCCGCCTTCATGCGTTCATCCTTCATGCTGATCTCCACGGCCTCCTTGATGCCCTTGCCGATACTGTTGACGGAATTTGCCAGAACCCTGTTATCCCCGTGCAGTTCTTCCGTGTCAATCTGGTGTTCCACTTCGCCCCCGGCTATGGTCTCTATCCCCTTCACAATACCCTGCCTCTCCAGGGCGTCCTTATAAAGTAAAACTCCCACAATGATATCTATGACGCCCGCAAACAGCACCAGAAGCATATTCCAGATCTCAAAGGCAAGCATCAGCATAAACAGATTAAACGCCATAAAAATGCAGTAGGGCACCCATGTCCGTAAAACGATCCCACCGTTGTCATACACCTTCCAGGCAAACTTCTTCAACCGAAGAAGCAGGCGGTAGAGGTAAGAATTTTTAAATAACATCCTCGTTTTGATCCTCCTGGCCAGGCTGTAAAAGAAAAAGGTAAACACCAGATCTGCCGCAAATACGATCCCAAACATGACCGCAATAAACCAATCCTGCTGAATGGCTTCCCGGTAATATTCGATATCCGTCGGATCACATCCCGCAAGCTCCGTCACCACCACCAGAATCCAGACTGCAAGCAGTGCCACGGCAAAGGCAATGCACAGCGCGCCCTCCGTCGGTATTTTATCAAAAGCATTCAATCTGATCCATCTGGCTCCCGACTCGTCATACTCTCTTCCCGTGGTCACTGTCTGATAGCCCAGAAGAAGCGCATACAAAAGTCCGAAAATAATGGCCGCAGCCAGCCAAAGCCAGAGGTTCGGCAGATATTCTTTCGCCTGGGTAAAGACATCCTGCACAGGATAGGAAGTATCCACATTGATCCAGATTCTGACGTTCTCCGGATAGCCATAATCATAGCTTTTCAATATCTGCCCCACCGTCTTCTCCTCAATGGGGGTGTTGGTCTCATATACCATATCCGCCGGACTGTAATAGATGAATTTCTCATACGGGGGATCTGCCATCTTTTCCTGCGTCCCGTAGTCCTGCATCCTTTTTAGCACCGCTTCCCTGTAAGAACTTCCTTCAGGCATATTACTGTAATACTGCGTCTCCTCCCCCACCTGCTTTTCAATCAGATAGCGCACATTGGAGTTTTCCATGCTGTAGTAGTCTGCATACGCCGTGTACTCCTCATAGTTATAGGCAAGGCTTTCCGCCGCCTGCATCACACTGTGGCACAAGTCATAGTAGAGCTCCCAGTCTGACACATAATCCTCCAGATTTTTACCGTCCACCGTCTTATAACGGTTGACTAAAATATCGTAGTCGGCCGCCTCCGCAGCGTCAGTTGCGCTGTCAACAACCGCCTCTTTCTCCCGGTCATACGCCTCTTTTTCCCCAGCGTACTCCACAAGATCCTCCGCCACCGCATGATCGACAAGCTCCCCGATCGGCTGATATCCCTCCACAAAACCAGAATCATTGCTGTAAGTGACTACCACCGTTATGTCCGGCTCCGCTGTTTCATTGTTGACAAAGGTATAGTTTTTCACATCGGATTTCAGATAACCGGCATCCGAAGTGTTACGGTAACCGCTTTTCGGATCGATCCATGTCACCTGTGTGCTGTCAGCCAAAAACTCTGCCGCCTCCGTACCGCTCATCGTCCTGGAGCTCCATGAGAATCCATGATTTTGCCACTTAATCAGATCCTCCAGCCGGTAAACCGCCGTCACATACCGTTCCGGCAGTGTGCTGTCCCGGTAATTATAGGCCGTCACATCCACAAGCTTGCCGCCGTCAAAGACGCCATATGTCTCCATCTGGCTGCTCACAACGCCGAAACGGATGATATCTGCCGCCGCGCGGCCAAAAATCTGGTTAAAAACTTCGGATTCCTCAAATGGCATTCCCGGATCGGGATATTTTCTGTAAGTGAGCGTACCTCCCACCGTCTTAACCTGCAACGATGTCCCCACCGTTACGACAATCACGGAGAACACCATAGCCGCCAGTACCGTATGCTGCACAAAGCGGAGCACGGCCCTGACACCCCGTCCACTTCTCCTGGGCCTGTCCTTTCCCGGTTTCTTTTCCTTTTTTTCTTTTATCTCAGACTGCTGTGTATCCTGCGTACTTTCAAGAACTTCTACCCTCTTTTCGCGTTCTGTATGTTCCATCCACCCGCTCCTTCCTTCTGCGTGTTCGCCTTAAGCATCCTTCTCAACCTTGTAGCCGATGCCCCACACCACCTTGAGATATCTGGGCTCCTTGGGATTAATCTCGATTTTCTCCCTGATATGTCTGATATGTACCGCCACCGTATTGTCCGCGCCGATGGCCTCCTCATTCCAGATGCTCTCGTAGATCTGATTGATGGAGAACACACGGCCGCAGTTTTTTACAAGCAAAAGCAAGATGTTGTATTCGATGGGCGTCAGTTTCACGCTCTCCCCGTCCACCGTCACCTCCTTGGTGTCGTCGTTGATACAAAGGCCGCCCACCTGAAAGAGTGCATTGTTCTCCGTATTGAGGTTTCCGAGCATCGTGTATCTGCGAAGGTTGGATTTCACCCGGGCCACCAGTTCCTGCGGATTAAACGGCTTTGTAATATAGTCGTCCGCACCGATATTCAGTCCCAGAATTTTGTCGTTGTCCTCCGACTTTGCCGACAGGAAAATGATGGGAACACTGGAATACTCCCGGATCTTTATGGTAGCGTGAATCCCGTCCATCTTTGGCATCATAATGTCAATAAGAAGCAGATGGATCTGCTGTTCCTTCAGGATGCGGACCGCCTCCTGCCCGTCATAGGCTTTAAAGATCGTATAGCCCTCCTGCAGAAGATAAATTTCGATTGCATCCACAATTTCCCTGTCATCGTCACACACCAGTATATTAGCCATGGCTTCCTCCAATTTGTAAACCGATTCGGTATTTCATGCTACCTATTACATCATAAAAACATAAAGGAATAGATGGGAATTTCTTTAAGTTTCTCTTAATTTCCGTTCAGCCCCAGAAAAGCGCCCAGATTCCCGCGCTGTCCGTGGCTTGCGCGGTGTGAAAAAAGATAAGCGCCATTATGGCAGGTGCACAGGTCTGTCACCTGAATCTGCTCTCCCGGAATGCCCGTCTCCGTGAGTACAATCTCATTCGCCCGCCATAAATCAAGCTGATACTTGCCGCCGCCCTTTGCGTAAAGAATTTCCTGCTCCTGTCCCGGCTTCCGAAATACAGCCGAAAAAGCCTCCGCCACATCTTCGCTGACCTCATAACAGTCCTGACAGATGGAGGGCCCCACAACCGCCACCAGATCAGCCGGATCCGTACCGTAAACCTCCCTCATCTTTTCCACCACACACTGCCCCATCCGGTTAACTGTGCCCCGCCAGCCGGAATGGGCAAGGGCGATGGCTTTTCTCTTTGTATCCACAAAATACAGAGGCACGCAGTCCGCATAGAAGGTGGCCAGATACACCCCCGGCTCGTCTGTCAGAAGACCGTCCACATCGGTGTAATCCTTCTCTCGGATGGTGCCTTTGCCGCCGTCCTCTCTGCCCACCACCCGCAGATTCGTCGTATGCGTCTGGTCGGAGCAGACGATATCCCCCACACTGCAGTGGAGCGCCGCCGCAATGCGCCTGTAATTTTCGTCCACGGCCTCTTTTCTGTCGCCTCTGGTATAGCTTAGGTTCATGGTGCTGTAAATTCCCTCGCTCACACCTCCCATTCTGGTAGTAAACAGATGATTCACCTGTTTTTGCTCTTCCAGTATGGGAAACGTGAGCCAGACGAGCTCTCCCTCCCGGTTCACCCGCACCTGTCTGCTGTTTTCATGTCTGTACCAATTCATTTTCGTATTCCTTTCCTCACTTTGTTGCAGTGCCACTCGCAAAACCTACGGTTTTCATTGCTGACACACATAGTCAAAGGCATTTTTGATCCACTGCATATGTTCCCCGTCCACCGCCACCACATCGAAGCGCAGGGGCGTATCTTCCGCGCAGTTATGGATATAGCGGTAATAATCCGCCACCCGGCAGATTTTCTTTTGCTTTGCGGCTCCCACGGCTTCCGCCGCGGCGCCCCTGCTTTTCCCGGAGCGGTACTTCACCTCGAAAAAAACAAGGTAGGGGCCGTCATATCCCACAATATCAATCTCACCCTGTCTGTTTCGGAAATTGCGCGCCACAATCCTCACACCCCGGGAACGTAAACAGGCACAGACCTGTTCTTCCTTCTGTGCCCCTGTCTCTCTCGTATTCATTCTCATTTACCCTTCGCTATCTTGGCCTTCACCTTATCCATGGAGTCCACGAAGATCAGGATCTCCGCCACTACCTCGTACAGCTCCGGCGGGATCATATCCCCGATCTCCAACCGGGAAAGCGTATCCGCCAGCTTGTCGTCCCGGTGGACCGGTACATCCGCCTCCCTGGCCCGCTCAATAATGCGCTCTGCCAGCGCCCCTCTGCCGGAGGCTATGACACGCGGCGCCTCATCGTCAGGATCATATTCCAGGGCAATCGCCTGTTTGACTTTTTCCTTTTCTCCCTTTTTCTGTGCCATACCCTCTCCCCTTTCACATGCCCCACACTAAAATACCTGCTTTTGGACATTCGTTTCTTTTCCTACGGTCAGGCTCTCATATCAAAGGACGTCCTGCTTAAAACCGAAATGTTTTTCTGCTGGTGCAGCAGGGTCTGCATAATCCCGGATTCCTCTTCCTCAGGGGAATCCTCCTTCACATGCATCTGCGCTTTCAGAGAATACCCTCTGTCCTCCAGCCGCTTATTCAAAATTTCTATATGATTCCCGATCAAATCCAGAATATTGTCGTCCATCACCGTAAAATTCGTGGATACCTGTTTATCCTTCATCGTCACATAGACATCCAGCGGGCCCAGATGCTCCATATCCAAATGCAGAAGCGCGCTCACCTGCCCGTCTCTGGCCGCCAGATTTTTTTTGTTCGTATAGACATAGAGATCGCCGTGGGCATTGTTTCCCAGCATCTTTAAAGGCAACTGCACATAGGTGTAAAGATGGTTCATCTGGTTCATGAAATCCACGTTGCTCTGAAGATTCTGCACGCTTCTTGCCACAGGCGCGTCGCCCCGTCCCGCCGTCTCAAGCGCCTGGGAAAGTCTCGCCGTCTGTTCCCTGATCCTCTCGTAGAGCTGTTCCACCTGTTTTTTGTCGGCCACATCCTTCGGCTCTATCATCCACTGCCGGCCTATCTGGTCCTTTAACAGCTCTTTAAGCTCATTTCCGCCGAGAAGTCTCTGAAGCGCCTGATCCGGCACATCCTTCCTCTGCGCCCCGGTCAGCAGATGCCTGACTAGCTGCAGCACATCCTTTGTGGGCAGTTCACCGTTTTTAATCTGCTCCGCCGTCTGTTCGTCTACGCCGAGATCCTTCAGGGCATCTCCAAGCCGTTCCCACTGTCCCTGTGAAAGAACGCTTCCCTGTGTGCCTTCCTCTAAAATGTCCGCCCCGGATACATTTACTGTCTGTTCCGCTGACAGTACATCTTCCGCCATATCATTCAAAACCGCACTCGCCAGCCGGGCCGCCTCACCGGATACGGCGTTCCCGGCATTTTCTGCCGTCTGGGCCGCCGTCTGGGCCGCTGCCTCATCCGTCTGCGCTCCTTCCCCACCGGCCTGCTGTACCGTGACCGTTCCATCCTCCATCCCGTCTTCTGTAAATATGTCGATCACCGCACTGTAGAATGCCAGTGCCCGCTCTCCCTGCCCTTCCTTCACAAGGGACGCAAAGACCTGTGGCAGTTCCTCCATAATGGTCTCTGCACTTCCCAGAATCTGGTGATTCGCATTCTGATAGTGTTCAAACTGCTCGATGCTCTCCAGTGTCACAGGCAGCCCCAGCCGCGTCATCTGTATGATGGAAGTGGGATTCTGTCCCGGAAATTCCAGAAGCATCCTGCTCATATTCAGGATAGAGTCCTTGTCTATGGGCATTCCTTCCTCCATCATCCTTGCCACCATCTCTATGTTGGCACTGGTTTCCGGCAGACCCGCCGCCGCCAGCGCGCGCAGAATCGTGGCTGTGTTCGCCGTGTTCGTGTACAGCGGCGCGAGAGACATGAAGGAACTGCTGTTGGCCTTCACCTCAAAACTCATCATCTGCCCCAGCGCCAGACTGACACTCTGATCAATTCTGGCATTGATGGCAAAATCCTGTGCCAGCTCGATCTGCACCGAATTGCCGTTTCTGCTCACCACCGTCCCCTGTACCGTCTGACCCGGCTTTAAATTCCGAATCTCGTTCTGCAGGCGCATGAGCCGTTCTCCCTTGCCGATGGAGTCCGACGCCTTCACCGCATCGCCTGCCCTCACATTCTGACTTTCTTTTTTAAAAATACTTCCCAGATTCAAACCTGCACCTCGCAAAAATGTGTGATAAAAGATTTTCTGTGAATAGGACAGGGGCCATACCTTTCAAGCGCGTCTATGTGCGCTCTCGCTCCGTATCCCTTGTTCGAGGAAAATCCGTACATCGGATAAACTTCATCGTACTGCACCATAAGCCGGTCTCTCGTCACTTTCGCCACAATGCTGGCCGCCCCGATGGAAATGCTCTTCGCATCCCCCTTGATAATAGGTACCTGCCGGATATCCACCTCCGGTATGGTCACTGCATCGTTTAACAGAAGATCCGGCATGACCGAAAGCTTCCCGATAGCCTCCCGCATGGCCTCATAGGTGGCCTGCAGAATATTGATCTCATCGATCCGGGCCGGCGTGCTGTAACCCAGTCCTACCGCCACTGCTTTCTCCATGATAATCCCGTAAAGCTCCTCTCTCTTTTTTTCGGAGAGTTTCTTGGAATCATTGATATATAAAATATCACAATCTTTCGGCAAAATTACCGCTCCGGCCACCACAGGGCCTGCAAGGGGCCCTCTGCCCACCTCGTCAATGCCACAGATATGGGCATAAGCGCTGTACTCCCTCTCGTACCGCTGTATGTCCTGCGTCCTCTTTATTTCCTTTTCATAGGCGGCAATGCGCTTTTTTGCCCTGGCAATCTCCGCCTGCACTCCTGCCCTGACGTCTTTCTCATATTCCGAAAGCAAAACAGGCAGCTCACTGATCGCCGCCGCCTGTAATTTTTCCTTTATCGCCCCAATATTTTCCGCCATAACCTTCTCCCCACCGCACCGGTTCCGCGAAGCGGCTAACGCGCAGTTCATTTCACTGTAACTGACTGCACTCAGCGGTGCTTGATAAAGCCAAATTTTTCAAGAGGCCATATACGCAGCCACGCTCTTCCAATAATGTTTTCCCTCCTGATGTTCCCAACGTTAGGCTCTCTGCTGTCGGTGCTGTCGTTTCTGTTGTCGCCCAGAACAAAATACTCATCTTCACCCAGCTCAATGGGTTCGTACGCCCTTCCCGGATTTTCAATGACCTCCTTGCCGTAAAAGTCGTCGATCACTTCCCCGTCCACATAGATGTTGCCCTCCTCGTCGATCTGCACCGTCTCCCCCGGCAGACCGATAATTCTCTTGATATAGAAGGTTTCCTCCTCCTTCAGATAGGGAAATACAATAATGTCATAACGCTCCGGATCATGAAAACGGTAACTGAGCTTATCCACTATCAGATTATCCTCCGTGCTGAGCATCGGCTCCATGGAACTTCCCTGCACCTGTGTCCTCTGCCCCACAAAATGAATCACCAGATAGACGAGACATAAAACACCCAGCAGGTACAGACTGGTGTTTAAAATCTCACGCAATGCCTTCTTCATTTTTGCTCTTCCTCCTGCTCTTGTTCGCACATTTCCAATGTAATTCTGCCTATCCTGCCGTTTCTGAAATCATCCACCAGAAAAGCCGCCGCCTTCTCAAAGTCAGGCTCCTGCCCCTTTTTATAACACTTGCGGTTTTCACAGATCAGGGCAAGCATCTTTGTGGGCGTAACCTCCCCTTCCCCGTCGATCTGATACCGCGCAAGAAGCGGCTGCCTGTAATACTCCAAAAGATAGGCCAGAAGTTCTGACGCAAGCTCCGTCATCTGTAAAATATCGTCGTTCATAGATCCGATCATGGCGAGCTTTTTCCCCACTTCCTCGCTCTCAAATTTAGGCCATAAAATTCCCGGCGTATCCAAAAGTTCCAGTTCTTTGTTCAGCCTGATCCACTGCTTTCCTTTGGTGACGCCCGGCTTATTTCCCGTCTTCGCACAGGCTTTTCCCGCGAAAGAATTGATAAAGGTGGATTTCCCCACATTCGGGATTCCCACGACAATCGCCCTGACAGGACGGTTTTTAATCCCCCGCTTCCTGTCCCGCTCTATTTTCTCCTTACACGCCTCCTGCACTTTGGGCTGGATGGCCCGAAGCCCCTGCCCGGTTTTTGCATTAACCTCCAGAACATGAAAGCCACGCTCCTTAAAATACGCCACCCACCGTCTGTTTGCCTCCGGGTCCGCCAAATCCGATTTATTCAAAAGAATCAGACGGGATTTATTTTTCCCCAGCTCGTCAATATCCGGATTTCTGCTGGAAAGCGGCACTCTCGCATCTACCAGTTCAATCACCAGATCAATAAGGCTGATGTTTTCCTGCATCATGCGCTTTGCCTTCGTCATGTGCCCCGGATACCACTGATAATTCATGTCTCTTCCTCACTATTCAATCAGGCCCATGGAATCGTCCTGAGCCGCCATATGAAACCATGCCTTGCCGATAATATCGTCCTTCTTCACCGCACCGATATTTCCTGACCGGCTGTCCTCGCTGCTGTTGCGGTTGTCTCCCAGAACAAAAAACTCGTCTCCCTCCAAAAGCAGCTCATTCTGTGCAATACCGGGATCAACGATCTTGTCAAAGAGCTCATTTTCATCCAAAAGAACCCCGTCTATGTACACGTTTCCCTCTCTGATCTGTACAGTCTCTCCCGGCAGACCCACCACGCGTTTCACATAAAAATGCGTGTTCTGATTGCCGTTTGGCAAAAAAACAACAACATCCCCGCGTTTGGGAGTAGAAATCCTGTAAAGGATGCGGTTCATCAAAATCTCCTGCCCGTTGTGCAGCGCCGGTTCCATGGAATCCCCGATCACACTGGTTCTCATTCCGATGGAAAACACAATGACAAAAGCCAGAAACACGGCGACAGCGCCGCCCACAAGCAGTTCCATAACATCCTTTAAAAGCCTTGGATCAAGTCTTTTCTTCTTCTGGTAAAAAGTAAGTCCTTTTCTTCTAGCCACTTTTGCTTCCTCTTGCCGTATACTCCGCGTTGCCCGCGCACCTTCGCAGTGCCCATTCGGTAAACCTACGGTTTCCCTCATTCACGGGCTTCGCCCTATGCATCCGCAATCTGAAAAAACTGTCAGCAAGCTGCCATTTTTTCATCTTACGCCCGCGCACTGCTCATTGCCACCGCGTACATTATACCAATATCGACAGGCAAAAGCAAATTTCTCGCACAGAAAAACAGATACCCCTGTGTTTTGAGGTATCTGCCTTATGTTTCCTGCTTATTTCACTAACTCTTTTACCTTAGCTTTCTTGCCGACACGGTTTCTCAGGTAATTCAGTTTTGCACGTCTCACCTTACCGCGCCTTACAACCTCAATCTTCTCCACGTTAGGGGAGTGCAGAGGCCAGGTCTTTTCAACACCTACGCCGTTTGACACCTTACGCACAGTAAAGGTGGTTCTGTTACCGCCGCCCTGAATCTTTAAAACAGTGCCCTCAAACACCTGAATCCTCTCGCGGTTACCCTCTTTGATCTTACCGTACACCTTAACGGTATCACCGACGTTAAAATCATTAACATTCTCTTTTAACTGTGCCGCTTCAATTTCTCTGATAATATCGTTCATCGTTCTCCTCCTGATATGCTCCGGATGTTCTTAGTACGTCTGTAGCAGAGGACCATCCTTCTTCACAACATTATTAAATTACCATATTGTGCTGATAAATGCAAGGAATTTTTTTATTTCTCATTTTCGCGATTCATAACTCATATTATACAGCATACACGATCCTGATTCAAACGTTTTTCTGTATATCTGCTTAATACCGTATAGCAAAAGCCACTGCCGTCATCAAAATAGCGGCAGTGGCTTTCCCCACACTCATAAATGATTTTCTGTTCCTTTCAGCATCAGAGATTTCCTATTTTGCGATGAAAGCGACAACACCGTTGCCCTTCATGTTCAGGGTCACATGATCTGCTCTTACTTCCGCCACTTCTACCTCTACCCACGTACCCGCATTGTACTGTAAAGCCACAATCGTGTCTTCCGCCGTTACGCTGGGCATATAGAAATTGATGGTCGCCTCTGTCGCAGGATAGCTTACGTCAACTACATTCAGGACTCTTCCTTCCTGCTCGATGCGGACGGAATCCACATAAGCGCGGTTGGTCACTTTGCTGATGGACGCGGACATATTGGTTACCTGTCCGTTTACCACCAGATTGCCGCCCTGTCCTACGGTCACTGCATTCTCGATACCGGGTGTGCTGACTACTGCATTGTTGTAGAACTCGCCTGCGGACATGCTCTTCTGGGAAGCGATGTACATATCGCCCATGTCAGCGAAGCCTTCGTCCATTGCCGCACCAGCCAGAATGACAGCGTCCCTGCTTGCCTGCTCCTGTATGGCACGCTCTACAGCCGCCTCTGCTTCCGCTCTTGCTTCCGCCTCTTTCTCTACAGCGGATTTGGAATCGGAATCAGAACCAGAGCTGGAACCGCCGGACGATTCTGTTGGCACCCATTTAGAACCATCCCATCTAACATAAGCAGTTGCTCCCCCTGGCTTATCAAACCATAAATCCCCTGGTGTAAGTAAACTTAAACCCGGTTCTTCACCCACAAAATTTTTGTGACCGTTACTATCCGTAATATATGTTCCCCCCGGATAGCTTACCGCGCTATTTGACGGTGTTGTAGTTTCCGATCCGCTTCCACCACTTCCCTCGCTGCTATCACCTTCAGCAGCAAATACCGCCATTGCTGATACCATCAGACACACTGCCAACATAAAACCAAGCATTTTTCTCACTGTTCTCATTATCCTTCTCCTCC
>CAMQTN010000004.1 GCA_947037115.1 uncultured Lachnospiraceae bacterium | reverse complement strand
CTACACTTCTAGCTTCGTCGGCAGCGTCAGATGTGTATAAGAGACAGCGTTTATAGTGGGATATGGTGTGCTGCGTTTGTTGACGCGGCACTTCGCCTATCAGGTGAAAAATGCGGATGCCTGTCTGGTGTGCGGTCTGGTGTGCGTCACAGTGTACGCGCAGCTTTTCAGCCTGTTTGCGGGGGTAGGGCTTCTTGCCGGCGTTCTGCTGTTGGCAGTCTGCTTTTTTATCCTATGGCGGGAAAAAGCGGGCTTTGCGGATATGTTTTCCCGGTATCTTGCAAAATGGCGCGGCGGGGATAAGAGACGGCTGTGTTTCAGATGGGCTCTGGTATTTGGCCTGTTTCTGCTCTTTGCCTATGGAACTTCCCGGGGGATGATCCACTATGACACGGGGCTCTATCATGCCCAGAGCATCCGCTGGATCGAGGAGTATGGCGTTGTGAAGGGGCTTGGGAATCTGCACAGCAGGCTGGCTTACAACAGTTCCTCCTTCGCGCTTTCAGCTCTTTACAGCATGGCTTTCCTGGGAGGCCCTTCCCTCCATTGCTGCGCGGGATTTCTCGCGTATCTGCTGGCTGTAGTCTGTCTGGAAATGGGAGGCTTTCTGCGGACGGGACGACTGCGCGCAAGTGTTTTTGCAAGAGTGATGTGCGTATATTATCTGGTCAATATTTTTGATGAGATGATTTCCCCGGCCTCGGATTATTTCATGGTGCTTTTGGCCTTTTATATTGTGATACGTTTTCTGGATCTTCTGGAGAGCGGGGAACGGACGGTTCTGCCTTATGGGCTTTTGTGCGTGCTTGCTGTCTTTCTGATGACGGTAAAGCTGTCGGCGGCGTTTATCCTTTTGCTTACCATCTATCCTGCGGTCTGCCTTTTACGGGAGAAAAGGTGGAAGGAGACCGGTGTTTATCTGGGACTTGGCATGGCGACGGCTCTTCCTTTTTTTATCCGCAATGTATTCCTGTCGGGATGGCTTGTCTATCCCTTTACACAGATTGACCTGTTTGATGTGGCCTGGAAAATTCCAAAGGGGCTTGCGGATTACGATGCAAAAGAAATTCAGGTGTACGGGAGAGGTTACACGGACGTGATGCAGTTTGACCTGCCTGTGCGTGCGTGGATGCCAGACTGGTTTCGGACTCTGGCCGGGAGCGACATGCTTTTGGTGGTGGCCGCGGCCGCGGCCGTTGCAACCTTGCTGGTATATGCAGCGGGCATGATTTTTGGCTGGTGGAAAAGGCGGTGGGAGCTTCTTCTCGTGCAGGGGACGGTGGCGGCTTCCTTTGGGTTTTGGCTTTGTACATCGCCGTTGATGCGTTATGGCTGTGTCTGGGTGTACCTGACGCCAGCGGTGGTGTTCGGCGGGATATATGACGCCGTGATGCATATTACGGAAAAGGAACCGCGGATGGCGGTTGATCTCCAGTGGCGGGACAGATGGCGGCTTGCAGCGAACCGGGCGGTTTCGTTGGCATTGATTCTGTTGTTGGCATACAAGGGGATTGCGCTGGCGAAGGAAATTTCAGGTTCCTTTGTGAATGACCATTGGCTTGTCCAGAAGGATTATGAGAACTATGAGACACGCTCTTACGAGATTGAAGGGATTACCTTTTACTTTCCAGTGGAGGGTGACAGGGTGGGATACGCGGCGTTCCCCTCTTCGCCGGTAAAGGCGCAGATCGGCTTCCTGGGAGAGGAATTGAAGGACGGGTTCATTCCACTTTCTGGCAGTTTCAGCGCAGGGCACACGAAATAAAAAACAGGGGCTCTGTGCGGAACCCCTGTAACTATTCAGATATTGTACTTATGAAACAGCTCTTCCCGGTACTGCGGATCTTTTGTGGCACGTTCCAATTCTTTAATCAGTCCATTAAAAAGAAGCGTGGCGGTCAGTGTGGCCATTCTGTCCACACCTTCTGCACGGCCTTCTGCACGGCCTTCTTCTCGTTCCTGCTGTTTAATCTGCAAAAGTGTCATAAATTCTACCTCCCATTCTTCATGTTCTCTGGCCCGGCAGACCAGATCATCTAAATTTCTTGTGAAAGGATCAGATGCCGGCTGTCCGGACAAATATTCAAGAAAAACAGCAAGATCTTTTGGCACACCTGCATTGAGGCTATATTATAGCATTTTAATGGGGATTGTGCAAGAAAAGAGCGGCACGGAACCGGGGCATGCGTTTGTTGCAGTCTCTGTCTGGAAATCGTTGCAATCTGTGTCCTTTTCTTCTATAATACAAGAGAAACAGCGTAGGCAGGAAGTGGCAAACAGAGTATATAAGAGGGAAACGGAGACGGACATTATCATGAATCAGACGGACAAAATTTATGTGGCAGGACACAGGGGATTAGTAGGCAGTGCGATTGTGCGTTCGCTACAGGCGAAAGGCTATCAGAATATCATTGGCAGAACCCATAAAGAACTTGATTTAACCAGCCAGCAGCAGGTGCGGGATTTCTTTGAAGCAGAGCGCCCGGACGTGGTGGTTCTGGCGGCGGCTAAGGTGGGCGGCATCAACGCAAACAATACGACGCCCGCAGAGTTCGCCTACGAAAATATGCAGATCCAGTGTAATGTGATTCACTGCTGTCATGAATATAAGGTGAAAAAGCTTCTGTTTTTGGGGAGCACTTGCATTTATCCCAGAATGGCGCCCCAGCCGATTCCGGAGGACGCGCTTCTTACAGGCCCCCTGGAGGAGACAAATGAGGCCTATGCCATTGCGAAAATCGCCGGACTTGAAATGTGTAAATTTTACAAGCGACAGTACGGAGATGACTTTATCAGCTGTATGCCTACGAACTTATATGGGCCTTATGATAATTATGATTTGGAGGGTTCTCATGTCATGCCGGCCATGATCCGTAAATTTCATGAAGCGAAGGTGAGCGGTTCGCCTACCGTTATGCTTTGGGGAACCGGTACGCCGCTTCGGGAGTTTTTGTATGTGGATGATATGGCGGATGCCTGTGTGTTCCTGCTGGAAAATTACAGCGGCGAGCAGCATGTCAATATCGGCACAGGCAAGGAGGTTACGATCAGAGAACTGGCTGAGACTGTGAAAAGCGCGGTGGGATATACGGGACAGATTGTCTGGGATCAGACCATGCCTGACGGCACGCCGAGAAAGCTTACGGATGTGACGAAACTGCATGAACTTGGGTGGACGCATAAGGTGGAGCTTGCGGAAGGCATACAGCTTGCATATGACTGGTTTAAAGAGAACGTGCAGGAGGCGAGACTGTAATATTTGCGGCTTTTGCGGCCGGTTGCGTGTGCAAATGCGATAACTTACCGTTTACAGCGCGATGCATATTTGATATTATGTCGAAAGAAACGATAAACGACAACTATCAAAATATGCAAAGGAGTAAAAGGGGAATGGCACAACAGAATATACTTGACAGGAGAGAACTTGAGAAAACGATCTCCGAATTTATGCTGGAACTGGGTATACCGGCACATCTGCGGGGCTATCAGTTCCTGCGCAGTGCAGTGGAAATGTGCGTGGAGGATATGGAGTTGGTGGGAAGCGTTACCAAGCTTCTCTATCCTGATCTGGCGAAGCTGTACCAGACTACGGATACAAAAATTGAGCGGGCGATCCGCAACGCGATTGAGGTATCATGGGAGAGAGGAAACTGTGAGCTCTTTGAAGAGCTGTTCGGCTACAGTAACAGTCCGGAGTACACAAGACCAACCAACAGTGAATATATCGCAGTCGTTGCAGATTATATAAGACTCAAAAACAATCTGATATAGGGCAGCAGGGGAAGAGATACGTCTCTTCCCTTTTTTCTTAAGGCTTTCCTACTTGATGCAAATGTGCTACAATAAATGTACCTATGTTTGGTATGGAGGATGTCATGAAGCTGTTAAGCGTCATTGTGCCCTGCTTCAACGAGGAAGAGAATGTCAGGGACTTTTATGATGAGTTATGTAAAAATACCGATTTTTTTAGTGAAAAAAAGATAGAATTTGAACTTTTATATGTGGACGACGGCTCGAAGGACAGGACGGTCGCGGAGGTGAAAAAACTCCACGAGGAGGACGGGAGGGTGCGGCTCGTCTCTTTCTCCCGAAACTTCGGAAAGGAAGCGGCAATCTACGCTGGCCTGCAGAAATGCAGGGGTGACTTTGCGGTATTGATGGATGCGGATCTGCAGGATCCACCGTCGCTTCTGCCGGAGATGTACACTTATATCGAGCAGGGCTACGATTCTGTGGCGACTAGACGCGTGACGAGGAAGGGAGAGCCGGTGATCCGTTCTTTTTTTGCCAGAATGTTCTACCGGCTGATGAATAAGATTTCCAGAACGGAGATTGTGGACGGCGCAAGGGATTATCGCCTTATGACAAGACAGGTGGTGGATGCGATTCTTTCCATGTCGGAGTACAACCGTTTTACCAAGGGTATTTTCGGCTGGGTCGGTTACGAGACAAAATGGCTGGAGTATGAGAATGTGGAGCGCAGGAAGGGGGAGACTAAGTGGTCCTTCTGGAAACTGTTTCTCTATTCGCTTGAGGGGATTATTGCGTTCTCCACAGTGCCGCTTACAATAGCGTCAGTGATGGGGGTGCTTTTCTGTCTGGTTGCTTTCGGTATTATTATTGTGACGATTGTCAGGAAACTTCTGTTTGGAGACCCGACTTCGGGCTGGCCCTCTCTGGTCTGCATTATTATGATGGTAAGCGGGGTACAGTTGTTTTGTCTGGGGATACTCGGGCAATACTTATCCAAGACCTATATGGAAGTCAAAAGAAGGCCGATTTATCTGGTCAGGGAAGAGACGGATTAAAAATCATTGCTCTGACATGAAAGGTAGAGGGACAGAGTATTGCAGGATAAAGTGAGCGGGCTCGTCAGCATTATTGTGCCGGTATACCGGGCGCAGGCCTACATCGCAGAGACGATTGAGATGGTGCTTGCGCAGACTTGTCAAAAATGGGAGCTTTTGTTGGTGGACGACTGTTCTGACGATGCAAGTGTGGATGAAATTAAGCGGGTGCTTTCCGCATACAGGCATGGACAGGGGAAGCATACTTATGAAAATGTGGACTGCATAGAGGAATATCAGTGCGGCGGGGAGCGGAGGGTCCGGCTCATCTGCAAAAACAAAAATGAGGGCGCGGCAAAAGCGCGCAATACGGGGCTGGCTCTGGCCGGGGGACAGTATGTTGCCTTTCTGGATGCGGACGATGTCTGGGTTCCCGATAAGCTGGCAAAGCAGCTTGCTTTTATGGAAAAGAAGGGGGCGGCGTTTGTTTTTTCGGCTTATGAATTTGGGGATGAGGCGGCCAGACCTACGGGAAAGGTCGTGCATGTGCCGGATACACTGACTTACAGAAGGGCACTGTCACGGACGGTAATTTTTACCACAACCGTTGTGCTGGACCGAAATCTGGTATCGGACGAGCTGATACGGATGCCGTGGGTGGAGAGTGAAGATACGGCGACATGGTGGCAGATTCTGCGTGCGGGACACACTGCCTGCGGACTGGATGAAGTGCTTGCGATTTACAGAAGACCACCGAAATCCCTGTCTTCCAATAAGCTGATAGCGGTAAAACGGATCTGGAATCTGTACCGCAGGCAGGAGAAGCTCTCTGTTTTGTCCAGCGCCTTCTATTTTGTGTTTTGGGCTTACAGAGCGACAGTGAGGCGGATATAAGATCATGAAAAAAGTAGAAACCATAAAAAGGCTGATCATTTTGCAGCTCTCTTTCATCGGGCTGGTTTTTCAGACGGCGGTCTACGCATATTTCTGGTTGGAGGCGTACTATCCGTTCCTGAGGGAGCACAGGCGGTTCCGGTTCTATTTTAAGGGACATGTGCTGATCCTTGCGATCTATTTTGTGCTGTTGTTTTTCTTTGCAAATACATACGGCGCGTTGAAGATCGGATATCTGAAAGCCGTTGACGTGTTTATCTCGGAAATCTTTTCTCTGCTCATTGTCAATGTGATCTCTTATTTTCAGATTTCTCTGATGGCGAACTGGCTTGTGGACGCCCGTCCCATTGTCTGGACGATGCTTTTGCAGACTGCGTTTGCCGGGCTGTGGGTTTTTATCTGCAATGTCTGTTATTACAAGGCATTTCCGCCAAGAGAAGTGCTGATTATTCACGGCGAGCGTCCCGTGGATGCTATGGTGGCGAAATTTGAGACGAGAAAGGACAAGTATAAAATAAAAAAGTGTATCAATATCTCCGAGGGCATGGAAGCGGTCAGGAAAGAGATACAGGCCGGTTACGGTGCGGTAGCGCTGTGGGATATTTCCGCCATGGACAGAAACGCCCTGTTAAAATACTGCTACAGCATATCCATGCGGGTCTATACGATGCCCAAAATCTCCGATGTGCTTCTTCGCGGTGCGGATCAGCTGCATCTGTTTGACACGCCCCTGTACCTGACAAGAGAGTATTCTCTTAAGGTGGGGCAGCGGGTGGCAAAGCGGGTGATCGATCTGGTCTGCTCCGTGCTTCTTCTGGTGATCGCCTCGCCTTTTATGCTGATCACGGCAATTGCGATTAAACTTTACGACGGGGGGCCGGTTCTCTATAAGCAGATTCGCTGTACCCGTGACAGAGAAGAATTTTCTATTCTGAAATTCAGGAGCATGCGCGTGGATGCGGAGAAGGACGGAGTGGCCAGACTGGCGGCAAAAAACGATTCCCGCATTACCCCTGTCGGGAAATTCATCCGTGCGACCAGAATCGACGAACTGCCGCAGCTCTTTAATATTTTCAAGGGGGAAATGTCATTCATCGGCCCAAGACCGGAACGGCCGGAGATCATCGATCAGTACATGGAAGATATGCCGGAGTTTGCCTTCCGCATGAAGGTGAAGGCGGGGCTTGCGGGTTACGCCCAGGTTTACGGGAAATACAATACGACGCCCTACGATAAGCTGAAACTGGACCTGACTTATATTGAGCAGTATTCCGTATGGCTGGATATCAAACTGATGCTGCTCACTTTGAAGATTCTGATTAAACCCGAGAGTACGGAGGGTGTGGACAGCACGCAGATTACAGCGGCAAAGAATGACAAATAAGAGGGAGTATGATGGAAAGACAGTATGCCGGTGAAGGCATGGATTTGAAAAAATATATGCTGTGTCTTTTAAGACGGGTTCCCTTCCTTTTAAGTGCAGTGGCCGGCGGCGCACTGCTCGGGGCGGTTGTCTATGCGGTTGTACGGACTGTGCCGGAATCGCAGCGGGAGTATCAGGCGTTCGCAAAAGTGCAGCTTGACTTTGCGGCGGACGAGACGGGGGAAGTCTATCAGGCCTACAACGGCTACACATGGAA
This sequence comes from uncultured Lachnospiraceae bacterium, assembly GCA_947037115.1. Lineage (GTDB taxonomy): Bacteria > Bacillota > Clostridia > Lachnospirales > Lachnospiraceae > UBA3282. Next base: position 65,436 of record CAMQTN010000004.1, on the reverse strand, counting down.
TGACCTGATGGGAACGGATCCGATTATGAACCTGACGTTAGGAAACCTGTCTTCGGATTACGTGAGAGAAGAAGTGGAGACGGCTCTGCGGGCGGAAATTTTGTCGGACATCCGCATTCTCACGGTGACGGCCACGACTAACTCGGCGGAACGCACGGACGAAATTCTGGGCGCAGCGGTGCAGGCCCTTGAGAGCTATGGCGCGCAGGCGAAGGAATTTCTGGAGATTAACGCGATTCAGACCACACAGGCAGAGCTTGTAGTAGCGGACAGCAGGATGGCGCAGGCTGTGCTTGTGGGAGCGGTGCTCGGTCTGCTTTTGAGCCTTTTTGGTATTTCTCTCTACTATGTGATGGACGATCGGATTCTGGTGGCAGGAGACGTCAGAAAAGTGACGAATATGTCATTTGTTGGGTATGTCTCCGGGATAGAAACATGGAAACAGGATTATGAAGCAAACCTTTCCTACTTGCGGAAAAAATGGGGGACGCTTTTTGTCTGTGAGGTGGAGAAAGGGAAGCCTCTTGCGGAGGAGGCCTTTCAGAAAATGCGGGAGGCCGGCGGTGTGGTGCTTTCCCTGCCTTTTGGCGGTGTGCATGCCGCATCTGTATCTTATATCATGGAGCAGTTAAAAACCCAGGAGTGCGAGCTTCGCGGGGTGGCGATACGGGATGCCGATGAAAAGTTTCTGAGAAGGTATTACGGATGGAAGGTTTCTGACGGAAAAAGGGATACTGCAAAAGTCTGAAAAGAAAGTGGCAGGGTGCGCTATGAAGCTGGAGGTTCTTGTCTCTGCGGTGGATCAGAATCCCGCGGGGCTTATTCCGAAAATGAATATTCACACGGATGCGGTGCTGGTCAACCAGTGCGACCGGTACGCTTACGATACGCTCGCGGCGGGGAAGGGAAAGGTGAAGTGTTTTTCCATGCCGGAGCGGGGCGTGGGACTGAGCCGTAACACGGCGCTCCTGCATGCGTCGGATGAGGTGGTGCTCTTTTCCGATGAGGACATTGTACTGTCAGCGGACTATGAGGCGCAGATCGCGAAGGCATACCGGGATCTGCCCGACGCGGACATGATCCTTTTCAATGTGAAGGTGGCTCCCGCCCGCAGAACCTATTGGAACCGGGAAATCCGCCGGATTACTTACCGCAATTATGGGAGATATCCGGCTTACAGCATTTCGGCAAAGCTTACGGCTCTTCGCAGGGCGAACGCGCATTACTCCCTGCTTTTCGGCGGCGGTGCGAAATACAGTAACGGTGAGGACAGCCTGTTTTTGAGGGATTGCCTGAAAGCCGGGCTTCGGATCTATGCGCATACCGCGTGTATCGGGGAGGAGCAGGAGAGAGAGTCCACATGGTTTTCCGGATACCATGAAAAATTTTTCCGTGACAGAGGTGTGCTTTATCACCATCTTTACGGAATATTTGCGATACCTCTTTCCCTGCGGTTTCTGCTGGCGCACAGGAAGATGATGTGCCGTAAAATTTCAGTTGGAAAGGCGTTTTATATCATGTGTATGGGCGTGCGGGAGGCGCGCGGCAGATGATTTTATACATCACGGTTGCGGCTGTCACGGCGCTCCTTGCGGGTCTGGTGGACAACCATCCGACGAGACAATCCTATAAAGTTACCAGGCAGCAGCTTTGCAACTATGTCTGTCTGACGGCGGTTTTTCTCATTTTATTCCTTCTCTCCGCCTGTAGGCTGAATGTGGGAAATGACTATGCCAAATATGTGGAATTTATGCATCTTGTCAACTGCGATGCTTATGTGCCCACAGAGATTGGATTTAACCTTTTGGTCAAGCTGGTGTACGGGCTGTCAGGCTATGAGAATTTCCTGCTGGTGTTTGCATTTTACTCTTTCGTGACCGTGCTTTTTTTCCTGCTGGCCATGTATGAGCAGAGCGATGAATTTGGATTTACTTTTTTCCTTTTTATGACGCTGGGGTATTACTTTCAGACCTTCAGCACGGTGCGCTATTATCTGGCCCTTGCCGTTGCGCTCTATTCCATGAAGTTTGTGCTTCGCAGGCAGTGGGGACGGTTTGTCGTACTGGTTCTTCTGGGTTCGGCTTTTCACAAGTCGCTATTGGTGGTAATCCCGCTGTATTTTCTGGCGTCTCTGGCATGGAAAAAATGGCAGCTTGCGGCTGCGGCTCTCTTTTGTACCACTTTCCTATTCATGCAGGATTTTTACCTGAAACTGGTGATTTTTCTCTATCCGACTTATGAGGACACGGAGTATCTGGAGGGCGGTACGAGCTATATCAGTATTCTGCGCTGTGCGGCGGTTCTTTCCTTTGCAGGGATTGTATACTGGATGCGGCGCAGGGAGGTTAGCGCAGAAAAACGAAGAGAGGCAGGAGAACTGCCGGTGGAAGCGCTGTTGTGGAACCGCCGGTTCTGGTTTTACTTTTATCTGAATCTGGGCGCGCTGATCCTGTATGTATTCTGCGCTTTTCTGCCGATCGTATCACGGATCGGATATTATTTGATGGTGAGTCAGATTCTGTACTTGCCGATGCTTTTGAGGGCGGTGCCGGACAGGAGATGGCGGCGGTTTTTCCGGGTCGGGATTCTTCTGGCGGCTGTACTGTATTTTGCAATGTACCTGAAAAAGGGCGCAAATGACGGGGTGCTGATCCTGCCTTACCGGACATTTTTCTTTCATGAGATGGTTAACATACTGTCAGATGTAAATTGACGAAAGCCCAGAGCCGGCTTTGCAATGGGGCGGCGAAATGAAGCGGGTGCGGGAGCCCGGACAAGAGAAAAGGCAAGTGAGGAACGAATATGACATTCAGCATTATTGTGGTCTGCCGCAATGCGGGCGAAAAACTGCACAGAACGATAGAAAGCATCCGCAGGCAGACAGAGGATGATTATGAGATCATTGTGCAGGACGGTTTTTCCACGGACGGATCGGTGGAATGGCTCGCTGTCAGGGAAGCGTGCGAAAGCCTCAAAATTTTCCGGGAGAAAGATGAGGGCATTTATGATGCGATGAACCGGGCTGTTGCACATGCTTCAGGCAGGTATCTTTTTTTCTTAAACTGCGGAGACTATTTTGCGGATGAGACAGTTCTTGCGCAGGTAAAGGAGGAGATTGCCCGGATCAACGACGGGAAACGCTTACGGATTTTTTATGGCAATATCAGAGAGAGGGCGACGGGCGCGCTTGTGATGTCAAATCCGAAAATAGACGATTTTGCCTGCTATCGGAATGTGCCCTGCCATCAGGCCTGCTTTTATGACAGACGGCTTCTGGGAAAGAGGGGATTTCGGCTCTGCTATAAGGTTCGGGCGGATTATGAACATTTTCTCTGGTGCTATTACAAGGCGCGTGCATCCATGCATTATATGCCGGTCACCGTGGCATCCTACGAGGGGGACGGATTCTCGGAGACGAGGGAAAACAAAAGACGTTCCACGGTGGAGCATATGCATATTGTGAAAAAATATATGCGCAGGGGGCAGGTATTCAAATACCAGTTGATTATGCTTGTTACGCTGGCGCCGCTTAGGACATATCTGGCGGGGAATGAGGCGACGGCGGGGGTTTACCAGAAGATAAAGAGAAAGATATACGGAGGCTGAGAAGGCGCCTTAAGTGTGGAGAGGGAAGGAGAGGTACAAATGAAGGTTTTATGGGTGTGTAACATTATGCTGCCGGCGATTGCCAAGAGGCTAAACCTCCCCTGCAGTAACAGGGAAGGGTGGCTTTCCGGGCTGCTTGACCGGGTTGTGATGGAACAGGAGAGAAACCGCATTGAAATGGGGATCGCTTTTCCGGTGGAGGAATCCCTGGGGAACTTTGACCAGGTGATGCAGCTGGGGGAAAATATTTCCTGCCACTGTTACGGCTTTGTGGAAGATCTGACCAGGCCGGAGCACTATGATGTGGGGCTGGAGAAGGAACTTGAACTTATCATAAACGATTTTAAACCGGATATTCTTCATGTGTTTGGTACGGAGTTTCCCCACGCGCTGGCGTCGATCAAGGTGTTTGACCAGCCGCAGAGGACGCTGATAGGGATTCAGGGCATTATCTCCGCGATCGCAAAGGTATATATGGCGGATCTTCCGCTGAAAATACAGAGAAAGAGCACTTTCCGCGACAGGGTGAGGAAGGACAGCATCAGACAGCAGCAGAAGAAGTTTGAGAAACGCGGCGAATATGAGATCGAAGCCATTAAGCGGGTTGGTCATATCGCCGGACGTACAGACTTTGACAAGGAGGAGACGGCGAAGATCAATCCTGACGCGACCTATCATTTCCTGAATGAGACGCTGCGGGGCGTATTCTACCGTGACAGGTGGAACAAAAATAACTGTCAGACCCATCGCATCTTCCTGAGCCAGGGAGATTATCCCCTGAAAGGATTCCACTATCTTTTGGAGGCGATGCCGCGGATTTTGGAGCAGTTTCCCGACACAGAGGTGTATGTGGCGGGCGCCGATATTTTGAAGGCGGAGACCTGGAAGGATGTGTTGAAACTGCCGGCCTACGGCAAATATTTGAAGAGGCTGATCAGGGAAAACAATCTGGAGGACAAGGTGTTTATGCTGGGACGCATAGACGCGGAGGAAATGAAGAAGCAGTATTTGAGCTGTCAGGTGTTTGTCTGCCCTTCGGCTCTTGAAAATTCTCCCAATTCCGTGGGGGAGGCAATGCTTCTCGGCGTACCCTGTGTGGCGGCCAATGTGGGCGGCATACATAACATTCTGACGGACGGCGGGGACGGTTTCCTCTATCCGCCCGGAGATGTGGATGCGCTGGCGGACAGCATTATGGAAGTTTTTACGAAGGAGGCCATTGTGGACCGCCTGTCCGACAATGCCAGAAAGCATGCCCGTATCAATCATGATGCAGATCAGAATTACTACCGCCTGATGCAAATTTACCGGGAGATGATGGAATGACCTTTACCTTTGTGTCCAACTATATCAATCACCACCAGCTTCCCCTCTGCGATGCGCTTTATGAAAGGCTGGGGAAGGGATTTGCGTTTATCCAGACCATGCCCATGGAGGCGGAGCGCGTGGAGATGGGGTGGGGCGTGGCTGTGGAGGAAATACCCTATGTCATGTGCTTGTATGAGGATGAGTACGAGTGTCTGAAGCGGATTATGGAGAGCGATGTGGTGCTCTTTGGATGGACGGGCAGGGAAGAAATTGTGACGCCGAGACTGCAGTCGGGTAAGACGACGCTTCGCGTGAGCGAGCGGCTTTACAGGGAGGGTCAGTGGAAGGCGGTTTCACCGAGAGGTCTTGTGGCGAAATACCGGGAACATATCAGGTATCGGAGAGAAAATGTCTGCATGCTCTGTGCAGGTGCGTATGCGGCGTCGGATTTTCATTTGATCGGCGCGTATCCGGACAAACTTTTTAAATGGGGATACTTTACGAAACTGCGGACTTACAGCGACGAGATCTTTTCGGACATGAAGCCGGAGGAGGGGCCGATGCAGATCGTCTGGGCGGGCCGTTTTATTCCGCTGAAACACCCGGAATACGCGGTGCGGCTGGGAAAAACATTGCAGAAAAAGGGATATGCCTTTTGTATGCATATGCTGGGCGGCGGCGAGCTGGAGTCTGAAATGAAGCAGGAGACAGAACGGGAGGGACTCTCGGATTCCTTTCTGTTTTACGGATATACCAAACCGGAACGGGTGAGGGATGTAATGGAAAAATGCCACATTCATCTTTTTACCAGCAACCATCTGGAGGGATGGGGCGCTGTGGTTAACGAGGGGATGAACAGCGGCTGTGTGGAAGTGGTGGACGCCAGAGTCGGCGCAGCCCCCTACCTGATCCGCCACGGGGAGAATGGTCTCCTCTATCGCAACGGCAGTTACGAGGAGATGGAGGCGCTGGTGCTGGATCTCTTTGAGAACTGGGAAGCGAGGCGGGGCATGGGACGTGCGGCTTATGAGACGATCCGTGACATGTGGAATGCAGAATACGCGGCAGCAGCGCTTTTACGGTTTACAGACAGACTGCGGCAGGGAAGGATTGTGCCGGAAGAAGAAGGGCCGCTGAGTGCGGCGCCGATTATCAGACCCAGATAAAAAATTTGAGAGTGATACTGAAAAATGGGTCGAAGCGGCAGGAAAGCAAATATGGACAGAAAAAAAATCAGCGTGATTGTGCCGGTATATAATTCGATGGACTGTCTGGAACGGTGTGTCCGTTCTATCTGTGCGCAAACCTATACGGAGATGGAAATCCTGTTGGTCGACGACGGCTCTACGGACGGTACGGATCAACTCTGCGAGCGGCTGGCGGCTGAGGATGCGCGTATTCTTACCTGTCACAAAAAAAACGGCGGGGCGTCTTCGGCCCGAAATGCCGGTATCAATCGGGCCACGGGTGAATATCTGGGCTTTGTGGACAGCGACGATTACATAGAGCCTTATGCCTACGAGGAGATGATTCGCGCGCTGGAGGAGGGCGGATATTCTGCGGTACAGATTTCCCGCAGCGAAGTGGACGAGGAGGGGAGGCGGCTCCCCGACGTTTGCGCCCCGCCAGAAAAAGAATGGTTCTGCGATTCGGAGACTTTTCTGAAGGAGCTTCTCTTACATCGGGGGGACTGCTCTTTTTGTACAAAGCTGTTTCCAAGGGAGGTTTTTGACGGACACCGGTTTCCCGAGGGAGAGCTGAATGAGGATTTCCGGCTTCTTCTGGAAATATTACAGGAAATTCCGGGCGTTTTCATTTTGCCGGAGCAGGGTTACCATGTGGTCTGCAGGAGTGGGAGCACTACCAGAAAGAGGACGAAGGACAGTTTTTCCCGGGTGTTTTTGGACATTGTGGACAACGCGGACAGAATACAGGAGCTTGTGGACAGAAAATATCCCCGCCTGCACAGGCACGCGGTCCGTTTTAATCTCTATCAGAGGCTGGATTACATGCTGCATGTACCGATCTCCCAGATGAGAGCGGACAACGATTTTTATCAAAGGGTGAAAAGCTATCTTCGAAGGCATCTGGCGGATGCCGTGAAAAATCCGTATCTGACAAAAAAGAACAAGGTTTATCTGCTGCTGTTTGCAGCGGCGCCGCGGACGGTCAGAAAGGCGCATGCGTGTAAGATGAAATTGAGAGAAAGCAGAGGCGGCGGGGGGTCTGACAATAGACTGGACGGATGAAAGTGGGAAATATCAGCTATGCGTGAGTTGAAGGGCAGCGGAAATAAGAGAAAATGCCTTGCAGGATTTGTTGTGGTCTGGGCCGTGCTGATGGCGGCGGCCTTCTATTTTTGTACGTTAAAAGAGGGCTTCCATGAAGATGAGTTTTACACCTACTATTCCACGGCCCGCACAAACGGCTTCTATGTGGAGGACGGAAAGTGGATGGACAGGGATACCATCCGCAATGAGTTTGTGGTGCTGCCGGGAGAACGGTTTCAGTACGGACTGGTGAAACAGGTGCAGTCCTGGGATGTGCACCCGCCCATGTATTACTGGGTGTTCCACACGGCGGCCTCTCTTGTGCCAGGGGTGTTCTCAAAATGGATCGGTCTGTCGGTCAACCTGTTCTTTCATGGGATCAATCTGATTTTGCTGACATATTTGTCATATTTGGTGAGCGGCCGGGACGTCAAAATGGCGTATCTTGTGACGCTGGTTTTCGGTTTGACGCCTGCCGCCATGAGCGGTGTGGTATTTATCAGAATGTACGAGATGCTCATGACTTTTGTGCTGCTCTGCGCCGTCTTACATGTGCGGGCCATACAGGGAACGCAGGGTGGAACAGAGCGGGAAAACAGGCGGTTCTACGCTAAGTTTCTGTTGCTTATGGCTGTGGTAACCTACGTGGGCTTTTTGACGCAGTATTACTATTTCATTTTTCTGTTTTATATGGCGTTTGCTTTCTGTGTTTATCTTTTATGGCGGGACCGCAGCCTTTATCGCTGTCTGTGGTACGGAATCAGCCAGGCGGCGGCGTTTGCGCTTGCCTATCTGACTTATCCGTCCTGCCTGGGACAGATGTTCCGGGGGCAGAGGGGCGCGCAGGCGGCGGAAAACTTTTTCGATTTATCTAATACTTTTGAACGGATCTGCTTTTTTCTGGGTCTGCTGAACGGCTATGTATTCGGGTATCTGTTCCCCGTAATCTTTCTGGCGGTGGTGGCGCTGGCGGTGAGAGTGCGCCGAAGAAGCGAGGGGAAAACCGGGCGGGACTGGAAGACGGAGGAGCTGCGGTTTGGCGCGGCCTTTTGGATGCTGCTCTTTGCGGCGGCGGGATATTTCCTGACGGTCTCCAAGACGGCGCTGCTTCTGGGGAATACCTCCAACCGCTATCAGCTTTCGGTCTATGGGATTATCGTGTTTCTTGTTCTTTATGCCTGCAGGACGCTGTGGAGACAGGCGGTGGCTTTGTCCGGTGTAAGGCGGGCAGGAGGGGAGTTAAAAAAGCCGGGGCTTCTGACATTTTTGATCAAGTACAGGAAGTATACGGAGAAGGCGGCGGTATTGTTCTGCCTTGCGATGCTTGTGACGGGGTATCTGCGGGCAGGTGTGGTGTTCCTTTATCCGGAAGCCGGGGAGGCGGCTGCCCTTGCAAGAGAGCAGGCGGCGGCGAATATCCCGGTGGTCTATGTGTACAAGCCCGGGGAGGAGTGGTGTATCTGGGCTGTGGCAGATGAACTGATGGCATACGACCGCGTGTATTTTGTCTCCGCCAACAGCGAGGGCGCGATCACGGAGCCGACGATTGCGGATGCGGACGCGGTGGTGGGCTATATTCCCCTGTTTGATGATGTGAAGGACGAGGAGGCGCAGAATATGCGGATTCCTTCGGGAAATCCAAAGCTGTCTTGGGTTCATCTGCAATATCGGCATAAGTATTGCTGTGAATGGCTTTATTCCCGCGAGCGACGAGGCGAGTGACTGTCAGCAGATGTTTGGCGGCTGCCGTGGTACAGAGAATTTGACATGCCCAGAAAAACTGCATATAATGGACTTACCGTGGGTTTTCCCGCGGGGAAAGGAAACCAAAGCGAATGAACGCATTGGAGCTTAATACGGTTCGTCTGTCCGAGGACAGGAGCTGTCTGGAAATACTGGATCAGACGTTACTGCCGGGCACGGTAAAGGTGCTGCGGATAGAAAAAACAGAGGATATTTTTGAGGCGATCCGCTATCTGCGGGTCAGAGGGGCTCCGGCCATCGGCGTGTGCGCCGGCTACGGCATTGCACTTGCAGCCTCACGTATTGAAACCCAGGATTATGATACTTTTTTGCAAACTTTTTTGGAGCAGAAGCGTTATCTGGCGTCCTCGCGGCCCACAGCGGTCAATCTGTTCTGGGCGCTGGACCGGATGGAACGGACTCTGCGGGCCCATGCGGACAGACCGGTTGATGAGATCAAGGAACTTCTGTTTGCTGAGGCACAGGCCATCCGCGATGAGGATGTGGCGATCAGCCGCAGTATCGGAGAGATCGGATTCGGCCTGCTGAAACCGGGAGACGGCATTCTCACCCACTGTAATGCGGGAACCCTTGCCACTGCGAAATACGGTACGGCCACGGCGCCTATGTATGTGGCGTTAGAGCATGGGATGAAGGATTTCCGGGTATACTGTGATGAGACCAGGCCTCTTTTACAGGGAGCCCGGCTGACGGCTTTTGAGCTTCACGGTGCAGGTATCGACACGACGCTGATCTGCGACAATATGGCCTCCACGGTGATGAAGAGCGGTCTGGTGAATCTGGTTTTTGTAGGGTGTGACCGGGTGGCGGCAAACGGGGATACGGCCAATAAGATCGGTACCTCCGGTGTAGCTGTGCTGGCAAGACATTACGGGATTCCCTTTTATGTGTGCGCGCCAAGTTCTACGATAGATATGTCGCTTGCGACGGGAGAACAGATTCCCATCGAGGAGCGGGCGGCGGAGGAAGTGACCGAGATGTGGTATAAGGAACGGATGGCGCCGGAGGGCGTTAAGGTGTATAATCCCGCCTTTGATGTGACAGACCACTCTCTGATTACGGGTATTATTACGGAAAAGGGGCTTTGCAGGGCGCCTTATGAACAGGCATTCAAAGAACTCGGCATCGGTTGAGATTTCGTTCAAGAGGAGACTACGATATGTTAAAAGATAAAACAATACTGATTACCGGGGGAACAGGTTCCTTCGGAAAGTGTTTTACAAGATACGTGCTGACACACTATGAGCCGAAAAAAATCATCATCTATTCCAGAGACGAGTTTAAGCAGTGGATGATGGCTGACGAGTTAAAGGAATATGCGGAAAAACTACGCTTTTTCATCGGTGATGTACGCGATGTGGAGCGTTTGAGACGTGCCTGCGAGGGTGTGGATTACATCATTCACGCGGCGGCTTTAAAACAGGTGCCGGCTTGCGAGTACAATCCCAACGAGGCCATCAAGACCAACATCCATGGGGCCATGAATGTGATCGACGCGGCGCTGGACACAAGAGTGCGCAAGGTTGTGGCCCTGTCTACGGACAAGGCAGTGAACCCGGTGAATCTTTACGGCGGGACGAAACTTGTGTCGGACAAGCTCTTTGTGGCGGCAAACGCCTATGTGGGTACGAAAGACATCAATTTCTCCATCGTGAGATATGGAAATGTGGCGGGAAGCCGCGGATCAGTAATTCCCTTCTTCCACAAGCTGATTCAGGAGGGGGCAAAGGAACTTCCCATCACGGATCTGCGCATGACCAGATTCTGGATCAGCCTGACACAGGGCGTCGAACTGGTGATCAAGGCGCTGGAGGAGGCCAACGGGGGAGAGACCTTTATCAGTAAGATTCCTTCCTTTAAAATCACGGATCTGGCGGAGGCGATGCTGCCGGGCTGTAAGATAAAGGAAACCGGGATCAGGCCGGGGGAGAAGCTGCATGAAATCATGGTGACCACGGAGGATTCGTCCACAACCTACGAATATGATAAGCACTTTATTGTCTACCCCCAGATGACCTGGAACAACAGGCAGCAGCCGGATCTGTCAGGCACGAAGGTGGCGGAGGGATTCCACTACAGCTCCGACAACAATACCGAATGGCTCGGCGTGGAGGATATCCGTACGCTGCTGAAGGATGTTGAACTGGAAAAATAATAGGAAAACATAGAAAAAGGACATGTGTGGAAATACGTGTCCTTTCTAAACGTGAGATTTGGAAACTGAGAAAAGCATGGAGGACGGCACATGGAAAAACCGGCAATCGAGGGCGGAAAGCCTGTCAGGGAGAAGCCTATCTTTTATGGACATCAATATATAGACGAGGCCGATATTCAGGCTGTGACAGAGGTGCTCAGAAGCGATTATCTGACCTGCGGTCCGAAGATTGGCGAACTGGAGAAAAAGCTGTGCGAACTGACAGGGGCCAGGTATGCCGTAGTCTGTGCCAACGGTACGGCGGCACTGCATATAGCGGCGCTCTCCGCGGGTGTTGGCGAGGGGGATGAGGTGATCACAACGCCCATTACTTTTGCAGCTTCGGCCAACTGCGCTCTTTACTGTGGAGCAAGACCTGTCTTTGCAGATATTGATCCCGGGACTTACAATATTGATCCCGCGAAGGTGGAGGCGGCCGTTACTCCCCGGACAAAGGCGGTGGTGGCGGTGGATTACACGGGACAGTCGGCAGACCTGACGCCGCTTCTGGAGATTTGTAAAAAACATGGCCTGACGCTGGTCGAGGACGGAGCCCATGTGATCGGTACGAGCTATAAAGGACAGCCAAACGGTTCCATAGCGGATTTGACTACGTTCAGTTTTCATCCGGTCAAGACGGTGACAGGCGGCGAGGGCGGCGCGGTTCTGACGAACGATGAGACATTGTACAAAAAACTGCTTTTGTATCGCTCCCACGGCATCACAAGAGATGAGAGCCTGATGGAACATGAGCCGGACGGGCCATGGTATTATGAGCAGATCGATCTGGGGTATAACTACCGCATGACGGATATACAGGCGGCGCTTATCATCAGCCAGCTTGACAAGCTGAATCTGTTTGGGGCGCGCAGAAAAGAGATTGTGAAGCGGTATGACGAGGCCTTTGGAGCAATGCCGGAACTGTTTGTACAGCGGGAGATCCCTGAGTCAGATACCACGAGGCATCTGTACATTCTTCGCATTGTGCCGGAAAAACTACGGATTGACAGAAGACGGTTTTTTGACGCGCTGGCGGCGGAGAATGTGCACTGCAATGTGCATTACATACCGACCTACTATTTTCCCTTTTATGAAAAGCTGGGATATCGGCGGGGATTGTGTCCCAACGCGGAGAAGTTATATGAAGAGATGGTATCTTTGCCGCTCTACTACGCGATGAGCGACGAGGATGTGGAAAGTGTGATTGAAGCGGTGAAAAAGATCGTGGATTATTATCGCGTATAATCTGGACGGAAGAATAAAGGGTAAAAGATGACGGAAGAGATTTCTTTAAAAGCGAAAATAATATATGTGGTATTGTCAGCGCTGTTTGTGATACTTCTCTGGCTGGGGGACGAGGGAAAACAGCCCATGGTTTACAACGGCACTGAACTACAGCACTCGGTGGGTCTGATCGACTCGGAAAACTCGCTGGTATTGCAGGAGTCCGTGGCCAGAAACGGGGTGGTGGCCCACACGCCCGGTTATGTCATGAATAAGGGCAGTTATACGGTGAAACTGGACTATATTTCAGAGCAGCAGGACAATGTGCTTGAGCTCTGGGAGCAGGGAGATAAGATTGCGGCGTGGCCCATCGATTACACAAAGAATGAACTCACGGCGGATTTTACGCTGTCCAGAGATACAAAACAGTTAGAGCTCTGCATCAATTACTGCGGAAAGGGCGGGCTTACGGTGAAGAAGCTTTCTGTGGCGCCCAGCACTCTTTTTTATACAGACACGTATTTCATGATTGTGGTTATGATACTTTTGCACCTTGCCGGCTGGTGGTATATCAAAGGCGGAAGGGAGCGGATTTCCAAAGAAATGCTTGTGGACGGCTGTATCATTATGGGTGTGGCGCTTCTTGCCACTACCCCCATGATGCAGACTTATCTCTACAATGCGGATGATCTCTGTTTCCATCTGGCCAGAATGGAAGGGGTGAAAGACGGCATTCTGGATGGGCAGATTCCTGTCAATATCCTGCCTGAGGGGCTGCAGGGAAACGGCTATATGAACGCCATGTATCCTTATCTGTTTTTGTATATAGGCGCATTCTTAAGGATCTGCAGGGTGTCACTGGCATTTTCCTATAAGGTGCTGATCTTCCTGTCCAATCTGGCTTCGGCGGGATGCGCCTATGTGGCTGTGAAATCCATGGTAAAATCCAGACGGAGCGTGACATTGGCGGTGGTACTCTACACGCTCATGCCGTATCGGTTTACCAATATTTTATCAAGAGGTGATTTGGGAGAGACGCTGGCATTGATTTTCTGGCCCATGGTGATTGCCGGACTTTATCATCTTGTCATGGGTGACAGGAAGAAATGGTATTATCTGGTGATCGGGTTTTCGGGGGTACTGCAAAGCCACATCCTTAGTGCGACCTATGTGGCGGCGGTCTGCACGATTACCGTACTCCTGTACTGCGTGCGCATTGCGAAGGAGAAGCGGTATGTGGAGCTTTTGAAGGCGGCGGGGCTCACCGTGCTGTTGAATGCATGGTATATCGTTCCGTTTCTGTTTTACTATTTTATTGAAAATCTGGATAAGGAGGTCCTGCGCTGGAGCGGTTATTTTGAACAATCGATCAATCTCTCCAACATGACCCAGTCCATCAGCCTGTATAATAAGCAGTATTTTTCCCTTGGACTGGCACTGCTCGGCTGTGTGGGACTCGGCGTGGTTTATCTTTTGTGTGAGTGGAGAAAGAAGTCTGACGGTTCGGACGGATTCCTTCTCTACCTGCTGGTGCTGGGCGCGGCACTTGTCTTTATGTCCACAGGGTATTTTCCCAGCAGGGCGCTTATGGACAATTCTTTTTTCAGCAATATTGCCACGATGCTGCAGTTCCCGTGGCGTTTTCTGGGGCCTGCCTCCACTTGTTTTCTCTTTGTGGGAGCTGCGGCTCTCGAGCGTTCGGAAATCATAAAGCCTTACCGCAATGCAGTTTTTGCAATGCTGATCGGACTGAATCTTCTGGTCATTATCACGGTGCCTGCGGACAATAACCATGTGCCCTATAAAAACGCGCAGGCGGTGGCGTCCAAAGGGCATGAAACCAAGCTGGGAACCAGCGTGGGGCTGTTTTATCCGCATGAGTGGCGTCTGTTTGATGCGATTGACGAAAAACTGATCAGAAGTGTTATTGTATCCGACATCGCTTCCGTGTCCATACATGACTACCAGAAAGAGGGGACGAAGGCGGCAGTGTCCTACACAGCCAGTTCCGATCAGGCTTATATCGAACTTCCGCTGCAGAATTATTTGGGGTATCGTGCCAGCGACGAGCTCGGAGAGCCGGTGAAGATTGAGCAGGGGGACGGCGGCCGTATGCGCTTTTTGACGAAGGGGGACGGCGCAGAGCATCGGATCTATGTGCGCTATGGTCCCGTGGCGGGATTTGTGATTGCCAATGTGGTGTCTGCGCTGACGATTTTGGCGTGCTTGTGGCGGCGCGTGAGAAGAACTTTTAAAGCGCAACAGTAAAGACTGTCTCGCTGGGAAGTTCAAAATCTCACGCTGGAAAATGCCGGTTTTTGGCATTCTTTGCAGGTGTTTGGGATGGAGGTCAGATGAAACTTAGTATTATTGTTCCGGTCTACAATATGGCGGCAGAGAGAAAACTGGAATATTGTCTGGATTCGCTGGTGAGCCAGACGGTGACGGACTATGAGATCATCGCGGTGGATGACTGCTCCACTGACGGATCGTGGAAAATTTTGCAGGAGTATGGGAAACGTTTCCCTGAAAAATTCCGCGCGGTGCATCTTAAGGAAAACTTACATCAGGGCGGCGCGAAAAATGTGGGATTAAAGATGGCGCAGGGCGAGTGGATCGGCTTTATTGACAGCGACGACTGGATTACGCCTGACATGTATGAGCGCCTGATCGCAAAGGCGGAAGAGACGGGGGCTGATCTGGCGGGCTGTGATTACTGTCTTACATCAGAGCATTCCATGAAAGTGGGACAGGTGGTACACAACAATAAAAAGAGCCAGACAGGCGTTTTGGATGATGAGAAACGCCGCAGCCTGATTCTGGACGGAGGAAGCCTTGTTGTGAAAATCTTTCGCCGTTCCATGATTTTGAATTATGAGCTCTGGTTTCCTGAACATATTTTCTATGAAGACAATGCACTGGGCAATTCCTATCTGATCCTGGCAGGGCAGTTTGCGTATATCGAGGAACCGCTGTATTACTATTATCAACATGAGTCCTCCACCGTTCACACCATTTCAGAAAAGCGCTGTGAGGACCGCTGCGAGGCCGGGCGGCTGATGCTCAGGGAGGCCGAGCGGCATGATTTTCTGGATAAATACCGTCCGGAACTGGAATATAGTTTCACATTGCTCTTTTATGTGAATACGCTTTTTACTTATATGGCGGGCGTGAAGCGGACAAAGTACCGCTTTGTGAAAAAACTGGGGGAGGAAATGCGGTGTACATTTCCGGCTTTTCAGGAAAATCCCTATTATCGTGAACGGACCGGGGAGGAAGAGAAAAAGCTGATCCGTATGCAGATGAGGTCTACGGTTTTGTTTATGGTGTATTACAAACTGCTGTGGACATACCGAAGGCTGAGAAAAAGATGTGAGGGTAAAATCATGCACTGAGAGGGGATGGAATCATATGGAGATTGGAAGTATCTTTGAAGTGAATCCTGCAGTGGCGGCAGAGGGCGGAGAAACCGCCGGGTTTCATCTGGCGCAGGTGGACAAGTACGGAAAAAAGAACCAATGCTATACGGCTTCCGGCAGGGAGGCGATTGCGCTTGCCCTGATCAGCCTGGAACGTGAAAAGCCGGAGCTGCCGAAACGCTGCCTGATGCCTGCCTATATGTGCGACTCGGTTTTCCTGCCCTTTCTACATCGGGACTGGGAGCTCATTTTCTACTCTGTGGACAGAGAAATGGAAACGGCCGGGGAGGAGATTTTCAGACTGGCTCTGGAAAATGACCCGGGACTCATTTTTATTCACCCCTATTATGGGACGGATACCTGCCGGGGACTGCGCAGACAGCTTTCTGCACTCAGACGTAACGGCGTTATGGTCATGGAGGATGTGACGCAGTCTTATTATCTGGAAGAGGCGGGACGGGAGGCAGACTTCGTGGTGGGAAGTCTGCGTAAATGGTATGCGGTTCCTGACGGCGGTTTTGTGGCTTCCGATCTGCCTCTTTCGTCGGAGATTTTATTGGAGGGGGATGACTATGCGAAAGAAAGATTGATTCCTCTTGTGCAGAAGTGGGAGTATCTGCGGGACGAAAATCTGCCGGAGGAGGAAAGACAGGGACGCAAGTCGGAATTTCTGACAAAAAACCGTTCTCTGGAAGCGGAGCTTGACCGCTTCGAGGGCGTAAGGGCTATGTCCCGCCTGTCCGTACATATTCTGACGAAGGCCGACGAGGAAGCGGCAAGACAGGCAAGAGCGGAAAATTACAGTTATCTCTATGAAAAGATCGATGACATGAAAAGACTTTGGCCGATTCTTCTGAAAGAGAAGGGGGAGGCGCCCCTCTATTTCCCGGTTTATGCGAAGGAACGGGATAAGATGCAGGGATTTCTGGCAGAGCGGGGCGTCTATGCGCCGGTGCTGTGGCCTGTGGGAGAACAGAACAGAGACGAACTTCAGGGGGACGAGGCGTATATTTATGAACATATGCTGGCACTTCCCATCGATCAGCGCTACGGGGCGGCGGAGATGGAGAGGATCGCGCAGATACTTACGTTGTATGAAAATCAGCCCGTGATCGGTATTCGCGTGGATGCAAACAGGGAGATTGCCATGGGGCACGTGATGCGCTGTATCACCATTGCAAAACAGCTTGTAAACAGAGGGTGCCGCGTTTTGTTTCTCACAGCAGACGAGTGGGCGCGTGAGACGATCTCGGAGGCGGGCATGGAGCAGATATGTCTGCATACAAGATGGGACTGGATGGAGGAGGAGCTGCCGAGGCTTCGCCAGATTCTGACCATGGCCGGTGTCAAGACGCTTCTGGTGGACTCCTATCAGGCGACAAAAGAATATTTCGAGGGGTTAAAAGATTTGGTGCGGCTTGTCCGCATAGACGACTGTTTTGAGCCGGTCTGTCCTGTAGATATATTGATCAATTACAATGCCTACCATGTGCGTTTCCCATATGAAGAGACTTACACAGGCGGAACAAAACTTTTGTTGGGGACAGATTATGTGCCTTTGCGGGAGGAGTTTGCGCGTGCGGAATCGGTACAGCCGACAGCGGATGGGAGCGTGTGCGAAGAGTGCGCAGAGTGCGCAGGTGAAGATGAAAGGCAGAGTGAGGAAGGATTCGCAGTTTTGCTTGCCAGCGGCGGCGGAGACGCGCAGGATGTGCTTTGGGGAATCCTACAGAAAGCGGTGGCGGACAGCGCTTTTGAGAACGTTACCTTCCATACGGTAGTCGGTGAGTTTCATCCGCGGGGAAAGGAGCTTGAGGCATTTGCAGAGAGCCACCCGCAGGTAAAGGTTTATCGTCCGTGCAGGGATGTGGCGGGCCTGATGACGAGGTGTGACGCAGCGGTGTCTGCGGCGGGCACCATGCTGTTTGAACTTGCTGCAATGGGCGTCCCTGCGGTATTTTTCCAGGCGGCGGACAACCAGCGTTATGACAGGGAGTTTTTCGGGGAAGAGGAGCGTATGCTCTATGCCGGCGACGTCAGGCAGGACAGAGAGGGGTGCCTTACGGAAATCTGTGAGAACCTGAAAAAGCTGATTGCGGATGCGGCGCTGAGAGGGCGCATGAGAGAGGCGCTTTCCAGAGTGACGGACGGGCGCGGCGCGGCGCGGATTGCAGAGGAAATTGCAAAATTATAAAATACGGCATTTAAAAACAGGGGCTGTGGAAACGGAGGTTATTCCGGGTTCACAGCCCCTGTTTTGCCTTGCTGTAAAAAGTGCAAAAAAATTCGCAGAATTGCTTATTCTGCGAAAAGATAATATGACTGCCCACAGTTTTTTTATCGGTCTTTATTATATATTACATAAGTTTTTTTGTCAATTTTCCAAAAGATCAGGACAAAGCCCCCGTAGTCATGGCTATTCTAAAGCATTTTTGTAATTTCTGCCGTAATAAAATCCAAAATTTGTAAATGGAATATTTCTCCGAATGTCTTTTATGGTCGGAAAAATGGTCAAAAAAGTGGTCAGATAGAACTGTGGTATGCGTTTCGTGTGACAGTACAGGTGCAGGCACGGCCAATTACAAGCCATGCTATTTATGGTCAAAAATGTGGTCAGAAGCGGGAGAATACGCATATACAGGCCATTTTAGAGAAAAATTCGCAGAATAAGCAATTCTGCGAAATAGAATGAATCAAGCCGCAGGTGTGGTGAGGGCATGCAGAAGAAAGACCGCTTGACGAAAATAACCTGGCAGTACACGGAACCGCTTCCGGAGGAGACCATGGATTTTCTGAAAGGAATTGCCGGGGATTATGCGAAGGTGAAGATTAACGTCTACGAGCGGTATTCCGGCATTGCAAGTCTTGGGAGACTTGCTTCCCTGTTTGATATCATGACGCAGATGCGCCATTGCGGCCTGCGGGAGCAGCTTGGCCTGCCCTCTGTGTATTATGAGCTCGCAGTACGGGATGCCGTCAGTGATATCAAAGGCATGTGGGGTATGTTGAAAAACAAAATACGTACCCTGATTACCGCCAACGAGAATCTTAGTGACGCAGACAGGCTGTACCTGCGGACGGTTTTAAAACTTGACCCGGTATATGCCGCCATTTTAAACCGGGAGGAATATCCGATGCCGGAGAAGGCGGCAGGACTTGATATAGAAACGGAACGTTTAAACAATCTTCTGCGGAGGCTTACCAGAAGATATCTGGTCAGGCCTGCGTCTGGCAGAAGCGATGGTTTCAGCGTGTCACCGGGAGGGTACTCCTACAGGGACGGTTCCCTTTATCTTGTCTCCAGAGTCCGCAGAAACAGGATCAGACTCCCGCTTAAGGACGACAGGGAATGTGACAGGCAGATCCGCATCTGCATCAGGAAAAATGACGCAGCGATTGCACTTCCTGTCAATGTGAGGAAGAGAAAGCACGAGGATTTTCAAAATACCATTTTTGTCCATCTCGGTTATCGTGATATGTGCACCCTGTCTAACGGGACGATTTACGGCGAAGGTCTTGGTGAACTGTCCTCTGCGAGGACCGAACGGCTTATGGAGAAGAACAGGGAGCGGGGCAGGATGCGGCAAAGCTACCGGGACAGTCTTGCCGAAGGGGACAGGAAAAAGGCGGCAGATATAGAGACAAACAACCTTGGAGAGCTTAAGTACGGACGGCAGAAGAAAAAGGAGCAGACACAGATCGAATCCTATATCAATGCCGGGATCAACCGCATGTTAGAGACAGAAAAGCCAGGCACAATCGTTATTACAAAGCCAATCACGGTCAACAAAAAGAAGTCCGGATATAAACCGGCAAACAGAAAGATCTCGGAGAGTCCGCAGGGATATGTCAGGAGCAGGCTTTTACAAAAATGTGAGACAAACGGGATTGCGCTTGTGGAGATTTCCTCCAGGGGGACGGGAAGCATCTGCTCAAACTGTGGAGCGGAGGGGAAACGGCTTGCAAAAGGGTTTGTCTGCGAAAACTGCGGATATCAAAGCTCCATCGCCCTGAACGGGGCAAGACGGATCGAAGCGATATACACAAAATCGCTTTCAACGAAGAAAAACAGACAGGATGATTCATGGATGCCTGGGAATGAACCCATACCGAAATCTTAAGGATTTCCTGGTTTTGGTGGAAGGTTTTACCGGATATTGCCGTCAGGCAAGGCGGATCGCAGGAATACATGTTGAACATAAGTGCTGTGCATAAGCGCGGCGGGCTGGGAGCGCAGTCTGAAAGACGGCACCCAAACGGCATTACCCAAGCTGTCCCTGTGACGGTTTTCCGATATGCCAGGACCGTGGCCTACACGGAGCGAAGCGGACCTATAAGCTTACACAGTTACAGGACGCAGGCGGAAACGCCCGGCTAATTCTTATGATGATCGTGACAGACGGAGTTTTGAGCTTATAGTTGTGATGATCTGGCAAATGTAGACAGGCACCTTGACAATTTCATACTTTACATCAGAAACCTTTACATTCCGTGAAAGAAATATTAGAATATCGTTATAGAAAGCGCGGGAGGTGAAGGATATGAAACGTAGATTCAACGTGACAGGTTCCTGTGTGCCCCAGAGGCATTATATGGTGTCGTTAGATGACAGGCTGAAAAAAATAAAAGAAGATTATGTAGATTATGGAAGTTATTTTGTTATCAACAGAGGCAGACAGTATGGGAAAACCACCACACTGCGGGCTCTGGCTGATTATCTGTCAGAGGAGTATCTTGTTTTTTCATTGGACTTTCAGGAAATGCCGGATGAGAAATTCGAGAACGGTGAGACATTTTCCCGTGCGTTTGTCAATATGTTGCTCGACACTCTCCAATATCAGGAAGGAGAGGAAGAGCAGAGAATATACGGAATGTTGTCGGACTTTATTGGGCAGAATTTGAAATTGGAAATGGATGAGCTGTTCAGGTTCCTGAGCCGTATGTGCAGGGAATGTAAGCGGCCGATTGTGCTTATCATTGATGAGGTGGACAGCGCAGGAAACAATCAGGTTTTCGTTCAGTTTCTGGCACTTCTGAGGGGCGCTTATCTGAAACGGGATCGAACGCCCACGTTTCATTCGGTTATTCTCGCGGGAGTGTACGATATTAAAAATTTAAAACTGAAGATTCGCCCGGAATCGGAGCATCAGTATAATAGTCCATGGAACATTGCGGCAGTGTTTAATGTAAATATGGATTTCGACGCGACGCAGATTGTGCAGATGCTTGAAGAATATGAAGCAGATCACTATACGGGAATGAATATTCAGGAAATCGCGGAGGAAATTTTTGCATATACCTCAGGATATCCTGTGCTGGTGTCCATGATCTGTAAGTATCTTGATGAAGATTTGTCTGATGAGAATGACTTTGCCAAGTTACAACAGGTGTGGACCAAAAAAGGAGTTGGTCAGGCTGTCAGGTGGATACTGGATGAGAACATTCCGCTCTTTGAAAGCATGGTGCGGCAGTTGGATACTTACCGGGAACTTGAGGCTCTGATTGAGGGAATTTTGTATCAGGGCAGACGAATCCCCTTTAATCGGGATGAGAAGGCAATCAACATAGGAGTTATGTTTGGCTTTTTAAAGAACAGGGACGGGCAGGTGGCTGTGGCTAACCGTATTTTTGAAATGAGGCTTTTAAATCTGTTTGTGACAAGGGAAGCTATCCGCAGTGAAATTTATGCAAAGGGAGAGGGAGACAGGAGCCAGTTTATTCGAAATGGTAAACTTGACATGGACGCGGTGTTGAAGAAATTTGTTGAGCACTTCTCGGATATCTGGAGTAAAAGCGACGAGAGCTTTGTAGAGAAGTATGGGAGAAAATTTTTTCTTTTGTATCTGAAACCAATCATCAACGGCACAGGGAATTATTATATTGAGGCTGAGACGCGGGATCTGCGGCGCACGGATGTGATTGTGGATTATCTTGGTGAACAGTTTGTCGTGGAGTTAAAGATCTGGCACGGCAATGAATATCATGAACGCGGTGAACAGCAGCTTGTGGATTATCTGGATTACTACCATAAGAATAAGGGCTACATGCTCAGTTTTAATTTTAATCAGAAAAAACAAATTGGCGTGAAGACAATTACGGTCGGAGATAAGACTGTGGTTGAGGCTGTGGTGTAAGCCGTTTTAAATAATTCTGTTTCGTGGGGAAACTTAATAGGGCTGTAGAAAATCTGATGTAAAGTATGGAATTGTCATATTTTTATATCAGATTTTTTTATGCATACGGATGTGGAGAGGAAGAATGCAGTAAAACTGCCACCATCCGGCGCACGAGGAGGAAAAAAGGGGTCTCCCATGATCAGAAAGGATGGCGGTAAACGGTGGAACGGTACAGAAAAAGAGACATACTGCTGACAGTGGACACACTGCTTCGCGCCAATGACGCCATCGTAAGAACTGTTGTCTCCAATCCACAGGGAGCCGCAGAGGCCCTGGTGCAGTGTCAGGAGTCGGCAATTGCCCTTGGTACTTACATCGATACCCTCGATGAAAAGTATGCCGGTCTTGTGCACATTTTGGAAGATTACTGCGAAAACATCTATCGGATGAGTGAAAGCCTGCCCGAGGAAAATATATGCCGGAAATTATCCAAAAAGATTCAGAAGCAGTTGAACGGCCTGTACAACAGTATCAAATACGATATGCCGGAGGACAGAAAGGAAGTTGTGTTTCTTCCCTATAAAGCCTCCATGTGGGATTCCCTGGAGAGCGTGTGGAAGGCGGCGGACGCCGATCCTGACTGCGACGCCTATGTGATCCCGATCCCTTATTTTGACAAGAATCCGGACGGGAGTTTTAAGGAGGAACACTACGAGGGAGATCAGTATCCCGCATATGTGCCTGTTACCCGTTATGACGAGTATGATCTGGAAGGGCGCAGGCCGGATGCGATCTATATTCACAATCCCTATGACGGGTGCAATCATGTGACCAGTGTGCATCCTTATTTCTATTCCAAAAACCTGAGAAATTTTACAGATAAATTAGTGTATATTCCTTATTTCATTTTAGGGGAGATCGATCCGAATGATCAGGCGGCCGTTGGCGGTATGAAGCATTTCTGTTTTACACCGGGGACAGTCTATGCCCATCAGGTGATCGTGCAGTCGGAGAACATGCGGCAGATATACATAAATGAATATATGAAAGCTGCGAAGGAGATGGGATTTGGCGGGGAACATGTGGACAGGAAGTTTCTGGAAAAGAAATTTCTGGGGACGGGATCACCGAAGATTGACAAGGTGCTGAATACGAAGAAAGAGGATTTGGAGATTCCTGAGGAGTGGCTTAAGGTGATTGAGAAGCCGGATGGGAGCTGGAAGAAGATCGTTTTTTATAATACTGGCGTGAGCGCGCTTTTGCATTATGATAGGAAAATGCTTAAGAAGATGGAGTCGGTGTTTGAAATCTTTAAGGAAAATCGGGATGAGGTGGCCCTGCTTTGGAGGCCGCACCCGCTGATTCAGGCGACCATCGAGAGTATGAGGCCGGAGCTGTGGGAGAGGTATCAAGAGATCAGGGATCGGTATGTGGAGGAAGGATGGGGGATTTATGATGATTCGGCGGATGTGGATCGGGCGGTGGTGATTTCTGATGCGTATTATGGGGATCACAGTTCGGTGATACAGTTATGTGAGAAAAATGGGGAACCAACGCTGATTCAAAATGTAAGTAAAGTGAAAGAAGAAAGTTTTGAAAATGCCTGGCTGGTTAGCAGAGGTTCAGAATTTGATGATGAGAATGAAATATTATGGATGGTGACAGCGTATACATCTTTTTTGTTGAAAGTTGATGTTAGAACAGGAGAATTGCTAAAAGGTTATCAGGTGCCGGTTTGCGAAATTAAAGATTATGATTTTATGGATGTGATAAAAGCGGACGGTTGTCTGTATCTTATTCCGTTTAATGCTGAAGATATATACCGTTTTGATATAAAAGGAGAGCGGTTTGAAAAAATAGAATTACAACTGTCGGAAGAGGAAAAACGAAAGACAGGTAAATTTGGTCAGGCTTTTCGAATAAAAGATTGCGTGTATATTGTCGGATATAATCTTGCACTTGTTATTACCATAAATTTAAGCACGCTGGAAACGAAGAGAATAGAAGGCTTTTGGGCCGATACGAATGCCATGGCAAGAGATGGAATGGTAATGGATGATGATTTATATATTCCCTGCTATCAAAGAAATAGGATTCTTCATATAAAGTCAGAAGATGATTCATGGGAAGAAATCATGATAGAGAATAACAGTTGCAATGGGTTTGGAACAATTACCGGGGCGGATCAGGCGCTTGTATTGACAGATTTAGCAGATCATAGAATTTCATATTTCAGGGAAGAAAAACAATCTGTGACATGTAACCTGCAAATGATATCAGGATTTCAGTCCGGACATTCGGAAATTCCTTATTATTATCAGTATCAAAGGGTTTATCGTTATAAAAAGAAGGAGTATTATTTTCCGATTTGCAGTGCGCGGATCTGGGTAGTGGATGAAAAAAACAGTAAGAGGGAATTGCAATACGAATACCCGTATGACGCCCGGATGGACACTGACTACTATTCCAAATTTGAAATGTTGAATAAACATGGGAATAAAATATACTTTCAGGCAAGGACGAGCGGCGATGTATTTACCGTCGATTTGGACAGGGATGAAGTTCGAGGATATGCCATTCGGGTTTCGGATGAATGTAGGGAAAATTTATTTAATGCGCTGATGCGGCGCAAATATTGGCGCTCGATTAATGAGACAGACATTTATAGTCTGCGTTTGTTTATTCAAAATGCTTTGCGTGATAAAGGGGAACAGAGAAATTAAGGGAAAATAGCATGAAAAAGTATTTTTTTTCAAAAAATCTGGATATCGAATTTGCAGATACGAAAATGTAAAAGAAAAATCAATTGCCTTCTGCAAAAAAAGATATCCGTTTGTCAACTGTCACTTGGAATCAATTAATGACAGACCATACGCCCAAGAAGTTGTTTTTTCTGTGCAAAAATATATTGATAATAATGATATACATAGGATCATAGAGGTTGGATGCGGGTTGGGAGATGTGATTGGCAATATGAAAACACAGTATATCAGTATTCACACGAAGGCGGATATTTGCTGGGCAGTGGATATCATTGTGTGAGAAAGAGTAAAGGTTTTGCCGCGGCGCAGGGAGCAAGGAGACATATCGAGTATCGGGAAAAAAAGCGCTGATAGGCAACAAAAAAAGGAAGAAAATTATGTTGACAATATGTGGAGAAATATTTGATAAGTTATTGAAGAGAGAAGTTAATTATTGTCACTGGAAGAGTAATGAGCATTTGGAAGAAGGATTGGACGGAAAGACAGATCTGGATATTCTTGTGTCGGAAAAGCATGCAAAAAAGTTCCGGGATACCCTTACGGAATGTAAGTGTATCAGGGTAAAGCCTCAGCTCGGATCGCGTTATCCGAAAGTGGAAGAATGGATAGGATTTGACAAAGAAACAGGGAAATTAATTCATCTACACGTGCACTTTAGAATCATAACGGGGACAAAACATTTAAAGGAATATATGCTGCCGTGGCATGATCTGGCGTTACAGACAAAGGTTCTGGACGATACAGGAAAGGTCTATATCATGGAACCTGATTTGGAACTGATTATTTTATATATTCGAATCGTGTTAAAACAATCCCGGAAAATTGAAGAAATGGAAAGGTTTGAATTATCCAGAGAATATCGGAGAGAAATTTCCTGGCTTAAACAGCGGATAGATCCGAAACGGGTTGCCCAATTGGCTGATAAAGTTTGGGGAAATGATAAAGAAGAATTTATACAGATTATATTACGTGAAAAAAACGTAAAAAAAGATTTTGTAAAGTTACAGAAACTCGCCAGAGACAAAATCAATTCTGTGAGAAGAGGCAGGATACTGAATAATTTGCAGATACAGGCAGTCTGCCGGCAGGTTATCACATGTAAACTGTTTTTGAAAGAGAAATGGGGGATTGTGCCCTTTACCACATTAAAAACGGTATATGGGAAGGGCTGTGTCATCGCTTTTATCGGATGTGATGGCAGTGGAAAATCAAGTGTGACTAGGGAAATATGTAATTGGTTGGGATGGAAACTGGATTCCCAAAATTTCTATTTTGGTATGGGAGACAGATACAAAAAACCATTCGTGTATAAACTGTCCCAAAATAATTTTTTTCCGGAGCCTTTGCGTAAAACCTGCAGCCTGCTATTTTATTATGGGATATCCCTGCGCTGTAAATATATGCGCAGACTAATTGAATTGTATGTAAAAAGAGGCGGTATTGCGATTTGTGACAGATATCCGCAAACACAGTTTAAAGGGATATATGACGGGCCCAAAATTCAGGCGTTAAGGTTATATGACGAGACAGTTTTAGGTAAATTTTTTATAAAAATGGAGGAAAAAAACCTGGCGGAAGCAGTATCTGAAAAGGCAGACTGCGTTTTTAAATTAATTCTGCCGGCGGAGCTGGCGGTACAGAGAAGTCCGGGACATAATATCGGCGAGGTAAAACGTAAGGCAGACATAACGGAGAAATTGCAGTTCCCGAATTGCGATGTTTATAAGATTGATGTGAGACAGCCTTATGAAAAAGAACTTCTACAGATAAAGGAAATCATATGGGAAAAACTTGTGGAAAGACAATTGTAATTGAATTTAACGGGTTGCCGGGTGCAGGAAAATCTACCACAACATATGAGATGAAAAAGAGATTACGGGAGAGGGGGATCAAAGAATTTCCTCCTCAAAAAGTCATAGCGCAGCATGTAAGTTATAAGGAAATTTTGTTATCAAAAGACATAAGGAAAGTTTATCTTGTATTCTTGAAAATGCTATGGTTAATCAGGCCTTTTTCAAAAGAGCGCTGGCGGTTTATGGAATCCACATTCAGATATTGGTATGGTGTAAGAAAACTGGAAATGGAGTCAAATGGACAAACGGGGGTTTGCATTTTAGATCAGGGGGTCATACAGGGGTTTATTTCCATTGCATATCAAGGCAGGATTTTAGATGAAAAGAAGTTCTGCAAATACATAAGACAACTCATGGAAGATTTCCAATATGTTTTAAGCATTAACTGCATTGTCGATGTAGGGATAGCAAAACAAAGGCTGAAAAGCAGAAAACTGTCAGGTGGACGTTTGTACCAGATTAAAAGCGATAAGGAATTGGAAAAAACATTGCTCCATCAAAAAAGGCTGTTTGAAAAAGTCAGAAAGATTTCAATAAAGAACAGCCTTGATATAGATATGAAAGAGAAGGCTGAATATAATGCTGAGAAAATAATTGATTATTGTATGAGGTGAAGGGATGCGATGCCGCATAAAAATATAATGACAAAAATAGGAATTAGATTTGACGATATTACGCCAACAATGAATTGGAACAATTTTTATAAAATACAAAAAGTAATGGATGAGCTTTCTATTAAGCCGCTGCTAGGCGTTGTACCGGATAACAGGGATGATAATCTGAAAGTTGACACGGAAAATAAAGAATTTTGGAATTGGATCAGAAAATCCCAGGAAAATGGGTACTGTATTGCGATGCATGGTTATCAGCATCTATATAAAACGAAAAGAGCCGGAATATTTCCTGTCAATCACTTTTCCGAATTTGCTGGCGAAAATGCTGTTTTACAAAATAGAAAAATATTAGCAGGAAAAAAGATATTTGATAAATATGGGGTAAACGCCAATGTCTTTATGGCGCCGGGACATTCGTTTGACAAAACGACCATAAGAATATTGTCCCAACAGGGTTTTCAATATATTTCAGACGGATATGGCAAGCACGTTTATACAAGGAAAGATAGTCCCATTAAATTCATTCCCATTATGTCAGGAGAGGAATGTCTGGGAGAAGGGTATGAATTAACGACGGCAGTGTTTCATTTAAATACCTGCGATAGAAACATGTTGAGGAACTGCGAGATGTTTTTAAGGAAAAATCAAAAAAATATTGTTCCCTATTCTGATTTTTTCAGGTATGAGAGCGGTTTGCAGAGCGTTGGTGAACGCATGGAAGAATTACTTCTGGCAAACCGGCTGCGAAGAAAAATGCAGAAAAGAAGAATCGCAAGGAGGTTTGGCAGAAATTGAGTCAACAGTACGGCATAGACGAGGGCTGTTCTCGTGTGGTGTTACATTTTTTGAGAACGGTTAATGAGACTACGGGAGGATATCGGGAATTCGCTGTATGGCGTGAAAAAAATATGCAGCATGAAAAGAATATCGTATTTGTCTGTGGAAAAAAGACGGAAGGTAATAAGAATAACTGTTGCGAAGTAAAAGTAATCTGGGGGAACGGGGAGATAAAAAAAATACGTGAAAGGATCAAAGAAATTCTTACCGTATGCCGCAAAAAAGAAATTCCGGTTATTTTTCATATTCAACAGTTTTCGGCTATTGATACGGTGATCAAGGCAACGGCCGGATTAGGTATAAGAAAGCACATGGTCTACACGATGAAAAGTACCTTTTCGGGATACACAGATAAATGTATCAGGCAGCAGTGCATTCTGTCGGCTTTATGGGCAAAACACCTTACGTTTTTGAGTTATGCATCCTATGCGGATTATCCTGCGGTTATTAAATGGATGAAAGGAAAGAATATATCTGTTATCGAGCATGGCGCTGACAGGACTGCAATACAAAAAACAGATTTTGAAGTAAGAAAAGGAGAACCACGTCAAATATTTGAGTTTATATATACTGCCAGAATAGTACCTGTTAAGAATCATATTTTTCTGCTTGATGTGATGGAGAATGTGGAGGGGATACATATAACGCTGGTTGGAGAGGAAAACGGGAGCGCCATACAGCGGGAGATTAAGAAGAGACATTTAGACAGAAAAATTTCCATAACCGGCTTAATGAGCAGGGAAAAGGTTTATAGTCTCCTGGTGAATGCGGACGGCTATTTATCGCCTTCTACAGTGGAAGGGATGCCGGTTAGTGTGCTGGAGGCAATGCATGCAGGACTTCCGATGATATTGTCGGATATAGAGCCGCATATGGAGTTGGCAAAGAAAACGGACGGCATTATCATACTTCCACTGAAAACGGAGATGTGGGTAGAAAAATTAAATGCGTTTAAAAACATGAAAACGGAGGAATTGTCCAGACTGGGGGATGAGAATTGGAATGCCGCGAACCGCTATTTTACATTGGAGAGAATGCACAGGCGGTATGGCAGGTTATACAGTTCGTTGGAATAGGAGAATCAATTGTGAAAGTATTAGCATTAGATGAGATTAACAGAGCGTTATATGAGGGAGAAATTATCATTTACGGCTGCGGTAAAGCCGCCATAGAAGTGTATAAAAAATTGATTAAGAATCACATGCCCGTAGCGGCTTTTACAGCCACGAATGTTAGGGAGGGGATAAAATCATTTTGCGGAAAACCGATATGGGCTTTGGGTGAAGTGGCAGACCGATATCGCGAAAAGCATTGTCAAATTGTAATTGGGACGGTCAACAGGAAGTTTATTGATGAGATAATCAATAATTTGGAGGTTCATGGGATTAGGGATCATATATATACTATGGTTCCCAATTATAAACAGGGTTTGTTTGACACTTCGAAAATGGCTGTAGACATTGCTGAAAATATACAAAAGATCAATTATGTCAGATCAAAATTGTGTGATGATGTGTCTAGGGAAGTTTTTGATAACATGCTGAATCTTCGCAAAACAAATGATATGGAATGGGCCCAAAAATCCAATTCGCATGACCATATATGTTATTTTCCGCCGGAAATAGTCATTTCAGATGAAGAGGTGTTTGTGGACGGCGGAGGATATGACGCAGATACAATTGAAGAATTTATAAAAGCCTGTTCATCGAAATATAAACATATATACTCTTTTGAGCCCGACGATCTGCTCTTTCCCATACTAAAGGAAGTTGTAAATAATATTGGATATTCGAATATTACGCTTTGTCCAATGGGATTGTATCAGGAAAAAACGGTTTTAAAATTTGATAACAGGCACACACAGGGATCTTCGATCAGTGATAACGGCGAATTGGAAATTCCGGTTATTGATTTGGACACATTTTTCGAAAAAGAGCCAGTTACGCCTACCTTTATTAAAATGGACATTGAAGGGGCTGAGAGGGATGCTCTAAAAGGCTGTAAAAGGTTGATCAAAAATTATTTTCCTAAATTAGCGATATGTATTTATCACTTGCCGGATGATTTGTGGGAAATACCATATTGGCTGATGATAAATTTTCCTGAGTATCAATACTATATCAGGCATTACAGGGATAATGCGACAGAGACTTTGCTATATGCCGTACCATAAGAAAAACAGAATTATGGTGGCAACCATAAAAGGGGCGAAAGTTAGAAATGTGTTTTGGATAGGGGGAAATATGCACATAATCCTGGTTACTCCGTTTTTTATTAATACAGAGCACGAACCGCTGACAGGTATGCTGCGGTATGTTTATAAGACTGCAAATTTTCTTCAGGGACTGGGACATGATGTTGAGATTGTGGCAGGAGCATTGAATGACAGGATATGGACATATGGTAGCGTAAGGGTCTATAACGCGCAGTGGGCGGGAGACTTAAAGGGGGCGCCATTGACTATATCCATGGGAATCATAAAAAGGGAATATGCCTTACAAAAGAGAATCAGACAAATTAATGCAAAAAATATAATTGATCTTGTGCAGTATGCGGGATGGTCGGGAACCGGATGTATGCATAGCCTGAAATGTCCGGCAGTGCTGCGTCTGTCCACATATTCCGGAGTACAGTATGTGCAGAGTGAGACAATGAAAGATTTTATTGCGGTTTATTCATTCTGGGAACGGCTGGCCGGACACAGGGCTGACGGTATCATTTCGCCAAGTAAAATTATTGGAGAGCAGTTTGGGAAAGATGTCAAAAAAAGAGTAACGATTATGGAAACTCCTTATGATAAACAGGTTACAGAAGATAAGACAATTTATGACAATCTGCTGAAGAACAGGAAATATATACTGTTTTATGGTTCCTTCACTTCGGATAAGGGGTTTCAGGTGATAGGAGATATGCTGCCCAAACTGTATCAGGAAAATGAGGAGTTGTTTTTTGTGTGCGCAGGATGGAATGTAAAGACAAAATATGGAAATGCGGTACAGGAAGTGAGGCAGAAACTGGGAAAAAATCGAGATCGGATGATTTATTTGGGCGTTTTGGGCCAACCGCAGCTCTATCCCGTGGTCAGACATGCCGAGATGGTCCTGATCCCATCGCTGGTTGATAATTTGCCGAATGCATGTCTGGAAGCATTGTCGCTAAATAAAATTGTTATAGGCACATATGGAACCAGTCTGGAGCAAATGATTGACGATGGTGAAAACGGTTTTTTATCCGAACCGGGAAATGCAGACAGTTTGTTGGAGGCCGTTAAAAAGGTTTTGCATATGTCGGAACAACAAAAGAAGGATATGGTTATGAAAAACAGTATATTGCTAAAAAAATATGCGCCTGACAGGGCAGTAAAAAAATTGGAGAGATATTATAAATGGCTGATTGAAAAGAAGGCCGATGCAGAAAGATAAATAGTTAAAGGGAGGGAAATTTTATGAAAAAGGGAACTTTATCAATTATTTCGACGGTGTTGGGAGCGGCTGTTGGAGCCGGAGCAGCGGGTAGAACGATTGGGCAGACAGTGCGCAAGGCGCAGAACATGTCGGATAAGCATCTGGCATTGTTTCTCATGATGAATCAATGGGTAAAGGTAAAGCAGGAGGGAAAGAACCTGGCTGACTATTTTGAGAAGAATCATTTTAAAACGATTGCCATTTACGGTATGAGTTACGCCGGGGAACGACTTTGCGAGGAATTAAAGGGCAGCAGTATAGCTATCAAATACGCCATAGATAAAAATGCCTCGTCTCTCTATTCCGATGTAGAAATTTTATCACCTGAGGATGTGTTGGAGGCGGTAGATGCAGTTATTGTCACACCAATATTCTTTATGGATGAAATAGAAGAGATGCTGTCAGGTAAGATGGATTGTCCGATTGTTTCACTGGAAGATATCTTGTATGAAATTTGAGAAAAACAGCATGAAAAATGTATATGATATCAGGTATGAGAAAAATCTGACTTATATATTACCAGAAAAGGCATATGCGGATTCAGAGATGCTTTCGGCCAAAGTTTATTTACAGACAGCGATTATCATATATCTGTATTATACAGACACGCTTTCGATTTATTACAGATATTTTGATAACATATCTGAAGATATTGCTATATATGTGATTTCATCCAGGGAGGATGTGCTGACAGAAGTACAGGCTTATGCCGGTAGGATAAACAGAAAAAACATGTTTTATATATTAAAGGAAAACCGGGGACGGGATGTAAGTGCACTGCTTATTGCGGGAAGAGATATTGTGCAGAGATATCGATACGTGTGTTTTTTACATGATAAGAAGGAACACCATCCACAGGAAAAAGCGGATATAGATTTATGGATCGCAAACTTATGGGGAAATCAGATTGGAAGTTCGGATTACATAGATGAAATCCTAAGGATATTTGAGGGGAAAGGAAGAGTGGGAATTTTAGCGCCTCCGGAACCGATTGGAGATCATTGTATCACGTGGTATGGATATGGATGGCATGAGTCTTATGGCATTACGAAGCAGATTGCGGAACGAATGGCATTGCATTCCGATATCAGACCGGATAAGCCGCCTATTACATTTGGGACAGTATTATGGTTCAGGACTGCTGCATTAGAAAAACTGTTTAAAATGGACTGGAGCTACTCGGATTTTGAAGATGGAAGATTACAGGATGCAAATTATTTAAGTTATGGATTGGAGCGGATATTTGCATATGTAGCGCAGGATGCGGGATATGAGACAGGAACTGTTATGACAGTGTCATACGCGGAAAAACAGACGAGCTATCTACAATATGCAATTAATAAACTTATGCGTGCAAAAGATGATTTTTTCCCGATTACCGAGATAGATAAGTTACACAGATATACAAAAAACCGGGAAAAAGTAATGGAATTCGCAAAGGCAAGTAAGCGGTTATATTTGTATGGAGCCGGTCAGATGGGACGATTTTGCCTTTCCGCATTGAGGCAGGCGGGCATATCTCCGGTCGGCTTTATGGTAAGTAAGGGTGAACGTGGGTCTATACTGTGTGGCATTCCTGTCATTTCAGTAGATGAATTGGAGGAAGTACAGGACGTTGCGGTGATTATAACGGTGGAACGGCCGGAGGCACAGGAAGAAATGATGTCTCATTTGGAACGCAGAGGAATCGGAAATTACATTAGGTTTTGGGATAGATAAGGGAAATGGGAATATACGGTGAACGACAACAGTGCATGGCGGGGCGGCAAAATTCGATTGCCATTATTTCAGTCTATGACTCAGATGGCGTCATAGACGATTCGGTTATTTTCTATATCAAGGCGCTGACAGGCGTTGCGGGAAGAATCATTGCAGCGGTAAATGGGGATTTGGCGGAAGAGGGAGAAAGCAAAATAAGAAGAATAACGGATGAAATATACCGTCGTCCCAATACCGGATTTGATTTCGGCGCATATAAGGATGTACTGGAAAATTATTTAAAGCCGGGCGACTTACAGCAATATCAGGAGGTGATCCTGTGTAACGATACCTGCTATGGGCCGTTTATACCATTTGAGGATATTTTTACGAGCATGCGGGAGCGTGATCCGGAGTTTTGGAGCATGAATTATATTGATGATCCATTGCTGCCCCACTTCCAGTCGTATTTTATGGTTTTTAGAGAACGGGGGATACAACTGCTTTCGGAGTTTTTTGAGAAGGAAGTCGACAGCAGTACTGTGAATCCGATAGAGGCCTGTGGGTATGAGCACGGATTGAGTGAAATGATTTTATCCAGCGGTATAAGGACGGATTATTATACCTCAAATGTGAAAGGGTATCATGATCTGGATATTTTTGGGGCTCCCGATTATGCAATGGAGCTGTTGGGGTTTCCCTTGCTGAAAAGACGGGCGTTTTCGGATGAACTGGCCATGAAGGATAATTGCAGGAGAGCGCTTCAGATGGTTGCGGAATGGGGGACTTATCCTGTTTCCTGTATCCTAGAGAATGTACGGAGAATTTACCGCAGAGATTTTTCAGATGTCTTGCATAAGCAGTACATAACAGAAGTCAATTTTTTTGAAAGAAATTATGTATCGAGGCAGGAAGTGATCGCTTTTTGCAGGAAACATAGAAAAGTATATCTTTACGGAAACGGGTATATGTCCATGTTATTTATGGCGCGTTTTCAAAGATATATGCATCAATTCGGCGGATATGTAGTTTCGGATGAATATTATGAGAAAAAACAGGACGAAAAAATGCAGATTTACAGATTATCGCAGATTGGGCAGGAAGTGCCGCTTGTGATAGCGATGACCGGTAAAGTGGCAATGCAGATCGTGGGCAGAGTCAGAGACAGGAAAAATGTTTTATTTTTGTCCATAGACCCTGAAGTAAGAAGGCGGGTGGAAGGGAGGAAAAAACAGTGAAAAAGGCAATTGTTTATGGAACAGGGGGATATTATGAGCAGAATAAAGAAAAACTGCCGAAAGATGTGAAAGTAGTAGCCTATGCGGACAGTTATCCGAATAACGTTACCTCTAATAGTGGGAAGCTGTTTGACGGACTTCCGATTCTGCTTCCAGAGGAATTTGAGACAGTTAAATATGATGTGGTCTATATTTGCACGGAGTACGCTGCAGGTAACCGAATTTTTCAAAGGTTATTGTCTGTGGGGATTGGATCAGATCGGATATTTTTTCTGAATCGTACGGATGCATCTGTAGAATGGGAATATAAGGCTACAGATGATCGGAAGGGCTATCTGTCTACGATAGGGGGCATTACTGTCCGGGAAAGGTATTTGACGGATTTTGATATTGTCAATGAAGTGCTTATCAATCATTCCTATGGTTTTGAAATTTCAGGCGAGGATTGCGTCGTCATAGATATCGGTATGAATGTGGCAATCGCTTCTCTATATTTTGCAAGGATGGACAATGTAAAAAAGGTATATGGGTTTGAGGCGTTCCCGGATACTTATGAGCAGGCGGCTGCTAATATTGCGTTAAATCGGCCTGAAATACAAAATAAAATTGTGGCGGAGAATTTTGCCCTTTCGGATGAGAATGGAAAAAAGACGGTAGCGGTATCAGCGGAAGAGACGGGATGGAGAAATATTTTTTCTAATGATGAAAAAAAGCGGCAGGTTGAAATTACATGCCGGGATGCAGGAGAAGTTGTCAGGGATATTATAGACAGGCACACTGAAAAAATTATTTTGAAAATTGATACGGAGGGCGCTGAGTTTCCGATTTTCGAGGCGCTTGACAGGGCAGGGTGCTTCGAAAAGATCGATATCATTATGATGGAATATCATGGCGATTCCGGAAGATTGATTTCTATTCTGAAAAAATATGGCTACAAAATATTTATGCAGGGAAAGAAGACGGTGTGCGGATTGATCCATGCGGTAAAGTGAGGAGACTGGATTATGGAAAGATCGGAGATCACGTACGATGGTTTATGCGAGACGATTGAGCAATGCGTCACACCTGTTTCCTATGAAGTATTACGGGACAGGAAAAAAATGCTTGTAATCGCCATCAGCGAAGAGGTGAGATTTCAGAAAAGTATTCAGAAAATTGAGGATGCTAATCCGGAAATGAAACTTATCATCGTTGCCCAGACAGAATTAAAAAAGGTTTTGGATGGAATATATGGCGGCAGATATGGGGTGGTTGGCTGGAGTGGGAAATATACCACGGAGCTGATAGATAAGCTAAAAACAGAGGCGGATATCAAAGGTATTGACGGTTTCCTTTACTTTACTCAGCATCCCATAAACCTGCGGGATAACAATTTTATCAGCATTGCGCTAGAACTGCAAAAGGAGATGGACATCCATGTTTACAGCGATACCGTAGGTTATGAATTGTACGCGTATCAAAATCTTCCGCTATACAGTCAGGGCATCAGAGTATATGAGGAGATAAATCGTCTGATCGGCCTGCAATATCTGGCTGAAGAGGAGGAGAGCGGGACATGAATATCGGGGTGTTGTCTTTATATAAAGAAAGGGAAATCACAGGGATTAATAAGGTTACGATGGGGCTTATGGAAGAGCTTTTGAAGTGTGACCGTGACAACGCCTATGTGCTTCTTGGGAAAACGGACTGGCTTCCTCTGGATATGGATTATATACCGGTGCTGCCGGACGCTGGCAGCTCCATTCAGTTAAATTATGCCATGCTGGCGCACCCACTCGACATTGTTCATTCGCATTATCGTCCTTTTGAACTGAGCAAGGGGCTTCCCTGCGCGAAGATACTTACCATTCATGACCTGATTCCGCTCATTTATCCACAGTGGTATGGAAGCCAGTTTGAATACTATGATAGTTCCATCCGCAAATGTGCAAAGCAGGCGGATAAAATCATTGCGGTTTCGGAGTGTACGAAGCGGGATGTCGTAGAGTATTACGGCATTTCGCCGGATAAAATCGAGGTAGTCTATAACGGATTATCTCCGACAAAATTGTTTGCGGATGATGCCAGAGGAGAAATTGTACCGGAGCTGGAAAATACAGATTTCATATTCTCAGTTTCGGGCCTTGGGCCGCACAAAAATCAGGGCGGTCTGGCGGAGGCGTTTTTGCTTTATAAAAGGCGTCATCCGGAGTCGGATGTAAAACTGGTGTTGACGGGGCCTGTGCGGAAGTATGAGGTGGTCAGGGAAATCCTTTCGAGAAACAAAGATGCGGCGAAGAATGTAATTTTTACAGGGTTTGTAAGCGATGAACAGTTGATATGGCTGTACCGGAATGCTCTGGCATTTGTTTATGTTTCCTTTTACGAGGGATTTGGGCTGCCGATTTTGGAAGCGCTTTCTGTCGGAAAGGCAGTGATTTGCGCGGATGCGGCTTCCATGCCGGAAGTGGGAGGAGATGCGGTGGCATACTGCGATCCGCATGAAGTGGAATCAATAGAGACGGCGATTGATAAAGTGGTGTCGGATGTAGCTTACAGAAAGCATTTAGAGAAAAGAGCAGGGGAACAGGCCGCTGTATTTTCCTATCGGAAAGCGGCGGAAGAGCTGATGAAAGTTTATGGAACATTTCGCAAATAAGATAAAATACGGAGCGGGGTAAATATGGCTGATAACAGGAAAAAGATTTTACATATGACGCCGCCGATTATCAACAACGGCGTATATAAATACATATTTAACCACATAGCGTATATGGACAGGGAACGTTTTCGGTTTGATTTCCTGACAAGAAATGCGAAAGCGCTTGCGGCCACCGGGGAATACCGCAAATACGACTTTTCCATACAGTCATTCTGTAATACGGAACGGAATGACGAGGAGGGGATGCGAAAGGAAATTTCGGATATTCTGAGTCAGGGGTATGACGCGGTTCATCTCCATACCAGCTTTTGGCGTGGATTCCTGATCGAGCAGATTGCCATGGAAATGAAGATTCCGAAAGTGATTGTGCACTCCCACAGCACATGGGTTGACGTGAAGGATGATAAGAAGCGGGAAGAAATCCTGCGGATACATAACGAATATAAGAAAGAGTTTGATTTCCGATACGCGACGGATGTCTGCGCCTGTTCGCGGTTGGCGGGAGACTGGCTGTATGGGGAGCAGATACCGAGAGAAAAAATACAGATACTGCCCAATGCAATTGATGTGGAGAAATACAGTTTTCGACCGGAAATACGGGCCAGTATACGAAAAGGGCTCGGATTGGAGGAATGGGTCGTCATTGGAAGTGTGGGGCGATACTGCTACCAGAAAAATCAGCCGTTTTTGATCAGGGCTTTTGCAAAAGCCAGAGAACAGAACAAAAAGCTGTTTCTGTTGCTGATCGGCGGTGGAGAATTGAAGGACGAGCTTAAGAAACAAATTGCTGATCTGGGGTTAAAGGATGTGGTACGCTGCCTAAACTGGCAGGATTGTGTGCAGGACTATTTTCAGGCGATGGATGTATTCTGTCTTCCGTCCCTGTTTGAAGGTCTTGCCATAACAAGCATAGAGGCACAGGCAGCAGGACTGAGGTGCCTGCTGGCAGATACGATTTCCAGGGAGGCAGAGGTGACGGACCTGGTTACCTTTTTGCCATTGGAGGAGCAGAGCTGGGCGGAGAAAATGGCGCAAAGTGGACAGGCAGGAGAAAGGGAACGGAAGGATAAAGAGATAGAAGCAGCGGGGTTTGATATCAGAAGCGCAGTGAGGAAGCTGGAGAACTTGTATGAGTAAAGAAAAGAAAAAAGTTTATATTGCCGGCGCCCATTCCAGAGGCAGGACGCTCCGCGCCTATCTGGAATATCTTTATCCAAATCTGGAAGTGGCGGCTTTTCTGGTTGATAATATGTCAGAAAATAAAGAAGTCGTTGATGAATTGCCAGTATTACTGATTGGACAGGGATTACATACGGAATACCCGGTTTATCTCGGCATGCGCGGAGTGAATCACGAAAAGGTTGCCGGAGAACTGCGGGATGCAGGGATGAAGGAGATTATTCCGGTAACGGTGGAGCTGGATATGCGGCTTCGTAATGCATATGTCCGCAGATATGCAGAAAACAGGGGCAGGACATTTTGTGTGATAGATGAATTGTCGGCGGGGGAATGACGGATGAGTGAGAAGACGGCCAGAATATATGTGGCAGGTTCCATTTTTGATAAACCGCTACAGGACAGTTATGCTTTCATAAAGGAAGAGTCGGTTTTACAGGTGGGGGCCGCCCTGACTGATAAGCGCATATCGGCAGAGGCGTTTTTGGATTGTAAAGGGGAAAATATTTCCGATAAAAACAGACAATATTGTGAGCTAACAGGGCTTTACTGGATCTGGAAAAATGCCTGTGAGGATTATGTGGGGCTGGTGCATTACAGACGCCATTTTCTTCTGCCAGATAACTGGTTGGAGCGGATGGCAGGTAATAAAGTCGATGTGATTCTGCCAGTGCCGCTGTATGTCGCGCCGAGCATTGCAGGAAATTATAAGGAGAGACATATCGCGTCAGATTGGGACTATCTGATGGAATATTTTCTTATAAATCTGCCGGAAGAATATGAGGCGGCAGATCAGATTTTCCGTGGAAACCTGTATTCACCCTGCAATATGCTTATTGCACGAAAAGAGGTGCTGGATCAACTCTGTGAGTGGATGTTTCCAATCCTCTTTGCAGTGGCGGCACATGGTGGAGAGAAGGAAGATCCTTATTTAAATCGTTATCCGGGGTTTATCTCGGAGCGGCTGATTACTTATTTTTTTGAGAGCCGCAGGGAGATATACCGCGTGGTGTATGCCAATAAAAATTTTCTGAAATAGGATTCATTCTGACGCGATGAGGTTTATGCAATAATATCAACTTTTTAACTTTTTTAACTGCGCAAGTTCAGCGCGGAGCCTTTCTATCTCAGCGGTTTGCTCGGAGATGGTTTGATCCTTTTCTGAAATGATTTGTTCATGTTTTAAGCGGTCTTGCTCGATTTTGCGTTCATAGTTACGTAAATCTTGTTCATGTTCTAAACGGTCTTGCTCAATCTTCCGTTCATAGTTACGTAAATCTTGTTCATGTTCTAAGCGGTCTTGCTCGATCTTCCGTTCATAGTTCCGCAGATCTTGTTCATGTTCTAAACGGTCTTGCTCGATTTTCCGTTCGTAGTTTTTCAAATCCTGATAATATTCTTCCCGGTCAAGGCAGCGCAAACGGATCTCTTCGTCAGAGCTTTGATAAAACAGTGTTTTTGCGGCTTCATACAATGCTTTGTCTTCGGATGCGATCATTCTCAATTCCTCCCATGTGTCTGCTTTAAAGAGTTTCGCCCAACTATCAATGTGATATTGTCTATCTTCCTCTGTAGCCAGATCAATTCTGGTCAGGTCTGCTACATACAGGGTCAGGCTGTCGCTGTAGATGTGATGGCTCTTTACGTTGATCAGTTTATAGGCGGCATAGAATTCAGGACGTTCCGTAAACAGGGTATAATCCAGAAAACCGATATGTACGGCGGGTTTTGCGTCCCGATAGTCCT
The DNA here is from genome assembly GCA_947037115.1 of uncultured Lachnospiraceae bacterium. GTDB lineage: Bacteria > Bacillota > Clostridia > Lachnospirales > Lachnospiraceae > UBA3282. The sequence continues at coordinate 25,506 of CAMQTN010000004.1, read as the reverse complement.
GCCCTCTGTTCAGTTTATCATAAGTACGGCACAGATACATGACGGAACGGTTTTGCCAGTTCAGTCTATTGGTGATCTGCATTTCCAGATTGATATGTGTACTATCGTTTAAGAGCAGGTGGATGTCCAGACGAAATTCTTTGTTGTTGATGGACTCTCCCAGAACGATAGGATTAGTAATAGCTACAGAGTCCACCTCTGCTTCGGCAAAATGGAGTAGAGAACAGACCAGACTGCGTAATACTTTGTTGTTTGATTGCAGAACAGCCCGAAACATGTAATCGTTGGTCATGTTATATGGGATTTTACCGGTTGCCTTCTGAAAACTGTCGTCGTAATCTGGTACGAAGAACGAAGCGCTTCTGTCATTGTGGGTCTGGCTGTAATCGTTTTTATTCATAGATGTGTTTTCCTTTCGTAAGTAATAATGACGGGCATAGCCCATAGACGTAATAAAACCATTAAGATAATAGTTTTACAGGTGACAAATAGAAATGAAGTTCAGAATCGGTACAGCCTTTTAGTAGAGCCTTCGGCATGCGGCGAACCGTGCCGCCGATAAACTGTAATGATCTATGAAACAGATATACCATAAACGAGAAAGAAAAACAATGGATGCTGCGAAAATATCATGTAGAAAAATAGCAAACGTTATTTTGATAATAAAAATGATTTAACCAGATATAGACGAAAAGAAGAAAGAAACAAAAATCAAATACAAGATATGGTTTGTGCAGTTTCGCTATATTGTTCTGTTTGAAAGAGGAATACGCGCCTTGACGCTGCGAGGAATCGTTTGTATGACCCATCAGAGAAATTCTATCAGATGTGCGTTCTGCATGAGCAAGACAGTTTAAAGAGCTCTTTTCCTTAGAAACCTTTACATTTCGTAGACGGGATATTACAATGTCGATATGGGCATCAACACCAACAGTCTGAAAGGAAGGGACGCCAGATGGGAACAGGGATAAATGCAGTAGCGATCATTACAGCCCGGGGCGGGAGTAAGAGGATTCCGGGGAAAAATATCAGGGAGTTTATGGGGAAACCGATGCTTGTCTATGCCATTGAGGCGGCTTTAAAGTCGGCGCTTTTCCGGGAGGTTATGGTGTCCACCGACGATGAGACGATTGCACGGATTGCGAGGGGGGCGGGCGCGGCGGTTCCTTTTATGAGAAGCGCAGAGACCTCGAATGATTTTGCAACTACGGACGATGTGCTCATGGAGGTACTTGAAACTTACGAGAAACGAGGGGAAACATTCGACTATATGGCCTGTATTTACCCGACAGCCCCCTTTGTGACTGCAAAGAAGCTTGCGGATGCCATGAGCCTTCTTGTGGAACAGGACGCCTCCGGGGTGATGCCTGTGGTTCGGTACTCTTTTCCACCTCAGCGTGGTATGGCGATCCGGGAAGGAAAACTGGTGTATTGTTATCCGGAAAACGCCATGAAACGATCTCAGGATTTAGAGCCCATGTATCATGACAGCGGGCAGTTTTACTGTTACCATGTGGAGCGGTACCGGGCTTGCAGAGGCGATCTGCCGGACGGGTATCTGCCCATTGTTGTGCCGGAGACGCAGGTGCAGGATATTGACAATCCGTCGGATCTGGAGCTGGCGGAGCTGAAATTCAGGATGATGCGGGAGACGTGTGAACGGACGGAGGGACGAACGGCGCGGTAACGCCCGGTGAAAGTAAAGCGGCGAATCACTTTTGAAGGAAAGGTAAATATTATGGGACAGGATAAAATAAAAATCGGCAGCCGTCTGATCGGGGAGGGGGAGCCGACCTACATCGTAGCGGAGATGTCGGCCAACCACCTGCAGGATTATGGCAGGGCCGAGGCCATTATACGGGCGGCGAAGGAGGCGGGGGCTGATGCAGTGAAACTCCAGACCTACACGGCGGACACCATCACGATGGACTGCGGCAATGAATACTTTCAAATCACGCAGGGCACAATCTGGGACGGTATGACCTGCTATGAGTTATTTCGGGAAGCGTACACGCCATGGGAGTGGCAGCCGAAGCTGGTGAAACTGGCGAATGATCTGGGGATGGATTGTTTTTCCTCCCCTTTTGACTTTACGGCTGTGGATTTCATGGAAGAGATGGGGATGCCTGCATATAAGATTGCTTCCCCTGAAATTCGGGATATTCCCCTGATTCGCAAGGTTGCAAAACTGGGAAAGCCTGTGATCATGGCTACCGGACTTGCTTGGCTGGAGGACATTGAGAGGGCGGTGAAAACATGCAGGGAAGAGGGAAATGAGCAGATCATACTTTTGAAATGTACTTCTACGTATCCGACGCCCTACGAGGATATGAATATCAAAGTCATTCCCCATATGGCTGAGACTTTTGATTGTCTGACGGGTCTTTCTGATCACAGCATGGGTTCCGCCGTGGCGGTGGCTTCGGTTGCGCTCGGCGCGCGGATGGTGGAAAAACACTTTACGCTTTCACGGGCGGACGGCGGGCCGGACGGGGCCTTTTCCATGGAGCCTGCGGAGTTTAAAAAAATGGTGGACGAAATCCGCATTGTGGAGAAGGCACTGGGAAGAGTGACGTACTGTCTTACCGAGAGGCAGGAGAGAAGCAGGGAAGAAGGACGGTCGCTTTTTGTCACAGAGGATATGAAAAGGGGAGAGGCCTTTACAGAGAAAAATCTGCGGTCCATACGGCCTGCATTTGGCATGGCGCCCATGTATTATGAAGAAATACTGGGGCGGAGGGCGAGATGCGATATTGCCCGCGGGACGCCGATGGACTGGAAGTATGTGGAGTAGACAGCGCTGACTGCAAGGAACAGGCTGCGCTGTGAAGACTGCGGATTTGTGTTTGTGTATGGCGGTGCGGATGTATTTTATATGGAGAAAACAGAAGTGAGTGAGAAGCAGAAAAAAATGATGATTTTAGGCGCCAGCGCGCTGCAGGTTCCCGCGATCAAAAAAGCGAAGGAGCTGGGCTATCTGATCATTCTGGTGGACTATGACGAAAATGCGGTGGGATTTGAGCTGGCCGACGTGAAGCTGGTGGTCAGTACCTTAGACCAGGAGGAAGTCTACAGGCAGGCGCTTATTTACGAGCCGGATGTGGTGATTACCTCCACCAGCGACGGCCCTGTGCGGACGGCGGCCTATGTCAATGAAAAACTGGGAAAGCGGCCGGATCTGTCTTATGAAAATTCTCTTTGCGCCACCATGAAAAATAATATGAGGGACCGTCTGAAACAATGCGGTGTGCCGATACCGAAATATTACGAGGCGAAAGACTTTGCGGGCTTCTCGGAGGCGGTGGATCGGTTAAACGGGCGTTGCATTGTGAAACCTGCGGACAATGCGGGCAGCCGGGGCGTGGTGCTTCTGGACGAACCGAGGCAGGCGGTGGATCTGCTGACCAGTGACGGGATTTTTGTGGAGTGTGTGAACCAGGAGAATGTGTTGGAAGAGCGGAAAAGAAGGCTCCATGCGTATGAGAAGCGTCTCAACGAGATTATGAACCTGACTTACCACTACAGCCGGTCAAATTCCCGCAATGGTACGGTGATGGTGGAGGAATACATGCAGGGCCCTGAGGTCAGCGTGGAAGTCATGGTGGTGGAGGGTGAACCTCATATTCTCACGATCACGGACAAGTATATCACGCCGCCGCCCTATTTTGTGGAGCTGGCCCACTGTGAACCGAGCAGACTCAGCACAAAGATACAGGATCAGATACGGGAAGTGGCGGTACAGGCGGTAAAGGCTGTCGGTATTGAGAATGCTCCGGCCCATGTGGAGATAAAAGTGACAAAGGGCGGGCCGAAGATTGTGGAGCTGGCGGCAAGGCTGGGCGGTGATTTTATCACATCCCGATTGGTTCCCCTTTCCACCGGGATCGACATGGTGGGAGCTTCGGTTGTTCTGGCAACGGGACAGGAGCCTGACCTTACGCCTAAATGGAACAGGGGCGCGGCGATTCATTTTATTCATGCAAAGGAAGAACAGAATGGCGTGCTCGAAAGGATAACCGTGCCGGAGGCTTTTTACGGGGCGGAAGGCGTGGAGGAGATTACGCTGTATAAAAAGCCGGGTGAGACCGTGCAGGGTACGCGTTCCAGCAACGACAGGCTCGGTCATGTGATTACGGTGGGGGAGACGCCGGAGGAGGCCATGGAGCGGGGAGATCAGATACTTGCACAGATCGGGGTAGAGATACGATGAAGGATAGAATTTATGTCTGCCACACTTACTATCACGTGTATGTGGCGTGTTTGAAGGAACTGAACCTGACGCAGGAGAAACGGGGAAAAGCAACTCTTGTGATGAGCACCATGTCCAATGATTTTGGAGACTTGGAGGAGCGGGCCCTGGCCTGCGGGCTCTTTGAGGCGGTGTATATGTTCGATGAAAAGGAGGATGTGAATTTTCCCGGGATCATGAAGTACCATGTGGACAGAGGAAATCTTTTTTTAAATCTCCTTGCCCGTATCCGTTACACAAAACTTCTGGGTAAGGCGCAGGAGCCCTATGTGCCAGTGGACTTTAAGGAATACAGGGATGTCTATGTGTTCTGCGATTCCGATCCCATCGGTTATTATCTGAGTTACAAAAAAATACATTATCATGCGTTGGAAGACGGGCTTGACTGCATCAGCACCTACGATACTGCCCGCTATGACAACAGGGGGCATTTTAAGCTGAAGGCGTTTCTCGCCTCTTTGAATCTCATTTTTATTCAGAACGGCTGGGGAAAATACTGTCTGGATATGGAGGTCAACGATATCTCTGTTCTGCCATATCCCTGCCCGAAATACATTGAAAAATCCAGACAGGAGCTGACGGAGCGGCTTACGAAGGAGGACCAGGCGCTTTTGGTGCGGCTTTTTGTTGCAAATATAGAGGAAATACAGGAAAAACTCAATACGGGAAAGGAAAACGTGCTGCTTTTGACAGAACCGCTTTGTGAGCTGCCTGTGAGGGAAAAGATTTTCAGGGATTGCATTGACCTGTATGGTCAGCCGGAAGGAGAAAAAGCAGCAGTGATTCTGATCAAGCCGCATCCAAGGGATCTTCTGAACTATGAAACGGTTTTTCCGGAGCATATCATTCTCGACCGGAAATTTCCGATGGAAGTGTTAAACTATATCGAAGGCCTCAGCTTCCGCCGTGTGATTTCTGTCTTTACAGTGGTACGTAATATCAGGTTTGCGCAGGAGATTGTCTATCTGGGGGAGGATTTTATGGACAAGTACGAGGATCCCAAACTGCACCGGCAGAATGATGATATCTATTGAAAACCGGGTCGGCTGTTTTACTTTTTTAGCGAAAATTTGCGTGAAATGCACTCTTGTGGTAAGATAGTCAACAGTTCAGCCAGACCGGGTCCGCAGAGCGGATAATTGCTGCGAAGCAACAAAGAGCGACAAAACTTTGTTTTACGGATGACGCGAGCTGAACTGTGAAAAGGAAAACAAAACATGCAGAAAATATTAAAGAAAATGAATGTTCTGCTGGATGCAAGGCAGAAACGTGTCATGGTAGGTCTCATCTTTATGATGTTGATCGGCGGCGTGCTGGAAAGTCTGGGTATTTCTGTAATTGTGCCCATAGTGACCGTGGTGATGGATCCGGCGGCAGTGCAGGAAAACGAAGTGCTCTTTTCGGTTTATGAGGCGATGGGGATGCAGAGCAATGCGGAATTTGCCATGTTTTTGCTGCTGGCTTTTGTGGGCATGACAGTGGTCAAAAATGTTTATCTGTTTTTCCAGCAGAAGATGCAGCTTAAGTTTGTCTATACGAATCAGTTTGCGACCTCCAGACGCATGATGATCAATTTTATGCAGAGGCCCTATGAATATTATCTGAATGCGGACACTTCCGTCATTCAGCGCAACATCACTTCCGATGTGAACAATATGTACGGACTCATATTAAGCTGTCTGCAGCTTTTCAGCGAGTGCATTGTCTTTGTCTGTCTGGTGGCAGCGCTGTTTCTCTATTCGGACCCCATGATGATTGCAATGGTGGCGGCGCTCATGGTGCTTTTGCTTTTTGTGATTAAGAAGGTGCTCAAGCCCATCATGATCAAGGCGGGGCAGGATAATCAGGACTATTACAGCGGTCTGTACAAATGGATCGAACAGTCTGTGATGGGGATCAAAGAGATTAAGATCGGCTGTAAGGAAAACTATTTTATCAACGAATATGCAAAATGCGGGGAGGGCTATGTCAACTCCGTGCAGAAATATAATCTGTTTAATGCGACGCCGCGGCTGCTGATTGAGACGGTGTGCATTGCGGGCATGGTGGGGTATTTTGTTCTGGTGATCGGTCAGGGAGCACAGATCAAAGAGCTTGTGCCGCAGCTTTCGGCGCTTGCGGCGGCAGCTATGAGACTGCTTCCCAGTGTAAACCGGATCAATAATTACCAGACTTCCATTTCTTATTTTGAACCCTTTTTTATGGGTGTAAGCGACAATCTCCAGGAGGAGATTCACGACGGGAAGGTAACCTATGATCCGGAGGCTTACAGACAGAGACAGAAGATAGAAAAACTGCCTGTCAGGAAAGAAATCCGGCTGGAGGATATCACTTACAAATACCCGAACGCAGAGACCCTGATCTTCGATCATGCGGATATGGAAATCCCGATTGGCGCTTCCGTGGGTATTGTGGGTGTCACGGGCGCAGGGAAAACGACGATTGTGGATATCCTGCTTGGCCTTTTACAGTTGGAAGGCGGCCGGATTCTGGCGGACGGCGTGGACGTAAACGAAAACTATGCGGGATGGCTGAAAAACATCGGTTATATTCCCCAGACTATTTTTATGATAGACGATTCTATCCGCAAGAATGTGGCTTTTGGCGTGCCGGAGGAGGAGATAGACGACGATAAGGTGTGGCGTGCGCTTGAGGAGGCGGCCCTCGATGAGTTCGTGAAAAGCCTGCCGGAAGGTGTGGAGACTGGGATCGGGGAGCGGGGTATCCGCATTTCGGGCGGCCAGAGACAGAGAATCAGCATCGCGAGGGCGCTCTATGAGGATCCAGAGGTGCTTGTGCTGGATGAGGCAACCTCCGCGCTTGACAATGAGACTGAGGCGGCTATCATGGATTCCATTAACAGGCTGCATGGGAGAAAAACTCTCGTTATCATAGCCCACAGACTACAGACCATTGAGAAGTGCGATATGGTGTATCGCGTAGCGGCGGGGAAAATTTCCCGTGAAAGATAAAGCGGAGAAGAGGTTAAGGGGAAATTATCCCCGGGAAAATTTCCCGCGAAAGATAAAGCGAAGAAAGGTTAAGGGGAAATTATCCCCGGGAAAATTTCCCGTGAAAGATAGATGTAAATGAACGGAGACATATTATGAAAAAACTTTGGGATTTTGGCTGGGGACTGTATAAGAAGCATGAGGAGGGAATCAACTATCTGATTTTTGGCTTTCTCGCTTTTGTGCTGAATTATATTCTGTATTTTTTGTTTGCAGATGCGCTTGCGATGCACTACATGGGGGCCACAGGACTGTCATGGGTGCTGACGGTGGTGTTTGCCTACTGGACCAACAGAACCTTCGTGTTTAAAAGCCAGAATAAGGAGGCAGGTGCTGTCTGGAAGGAGTTTATTTCCTTTATTGGGGCCAGAGTGGCTACGGAAGTGCTTGAGCTTGTGTTGATGTATGTAATGGTGGATATGGCGGCCATAAACGACAAAATATCCAAGCTTGTCTGCCAAGTGCTGGTGATCCTGGCAAACTATGTACTCAGCAAAATCTGGATCTTTAAGGATAAGTCGGAAAAGTAAGGCAAAGCGACGCAGCAAATTGGGGGAATGTAAACGGAGAGAAGAGAGGACAGCATCATGAAAGCTAAGAGACAGGCTAATTTTGAATTGCTGCGCATTGTGGCGATGCTTATGATCATCTCGCTTCACTATCTGGTGAAGGGTGGGATTGCTGTCTTCGTGCCTTTTACAGAAGGGGAGAATCCTGTCGGCTGGTTCGCGTGGCTGATAGAGGCGTTTTGCATTGTGGCGGTAAACTGTTATGTGCTGATTAGCGGGTATTTTTGCGTGGAATCTGTGTGGAAGCCGGGAAGAGCTGCGGCTCTGCTTTGCCAGATTCTTTTTTATTCTCTGCTGATTCCCTGCCTGCTTATCCTGCTGGGGGCAGAGTCCGCGAAAGGGCTGGGATTTTATGGGTGGCTTGGCTGTGTGCTTCCGATTGAGACAGAGCATTACTGGTTTGCGACGGCCTATTTGCTGCTGTATCTTTTCACTCCTTTTCTGGCGGCGGGTATCAGGCAGATGGAAAAGCGGCAGTTACAGATTGTGACGGGGCTTCTTCTGTGCTATTTTTCTCTGGGAAAGACAATCTTTCCGGTGGCTCTTGTGACAGACCGGCACGGTTACGATTTCGGGTGGTTTTTGTGCCTGTTTGTGACAGCGGGCTATATCAAAAAATATGGAATCCCCTGGCTGGAAAAGAGATCCCACGCGATTGCAGGCTACCTTTTTTCCTGTCTGGCTATCTGGGGGCTTGCTTTGGTTTCCTGTGCGCTTGGCAGTAAAATCGATGCCTTTTCCTACTATAAAGATATGCCTTATACCTACAACCATTTGCTGTGCCTTACCGGTTCGGTTTCCCTGTTTTATCTGTTTAAGAATCTACAGATCAGGGAGGGACGTTTTGCCGATGCGGTGAGAAGGTTTGCCCCCTGTACTTTTGGTGTATATCTTCTGCATGAGCACAATCTGGTACGCTACGAATGGATGAAATGGCTGGGCGTGGAGAAGGTGGCGCACAGTTTTTTGTTTGTTCCGCACATGATTGGGTGTATATTGCTTGTATATATGGCCGGCACGGTGGTGGATATGGTGAGAATATGGTTGTTTGGACGGTGCAGGAAGGCATTGATGCCGGGAAAATCTAAAATGGGAGAACAGGGAAAATGATTGTAAGAGCATACCGGAAGCAGGATATTTTGGCAATGATTGAAATCTGGAACGAGGTAGTGGAAGAGGGGATTGCCTTTCCGCAGGAAGAACTTTTGGACGAAAAGACAGGAGCCGCTTTTTTTGAGGAGCAGAGCTATTGCGGGGTTGCCGAGCGCAAAGAAGACGGAAAAATACTGGGACTGTATATTCTGCATCCTAATAACGTTGGAAGATGCGGGCATATATGCAATGCCAGTTATGCGGTAGCTTCGTCAAACAGAGGGTTACATATTGGGGAAAAACTGGTGTTGGACTGCATCGGGCAGGCCGGGAGGATCGGGTTTCGGGTGTTGCAGTTCAATGCGGTTGTGGCGTCAAATATCCATGCAAGGCACCTGTATGAGAGGATTGGGTTTACACAGCTTGGCACCATTCCGGGCGGGTTTCGGATGAAAGATGGACGGTATGAGGATATCTGTCCATACTATATAGAGGTTTCGTAAATCGGAGTAATAAAATTATGGGCATTTACCGCAAATATCAAAACAGCATAGAGAAAATATTGTTTCCGGCAATTCTTCTGCTGTATCCGCTTCTCACAATCAATCAGGGACTTGACGTGGCGGACACCACATACAGCCTGGCTAATTTTCAGTATTTCGGGTCTGTGGAGGGAACATGGATGGTGGCAACTTTTTTAGCCAATGTGGCGGGCTGGCTGTTTATCCATCTTCCGTTTGGCGGGACGATGATCGGGATGTATTTCTATACTTCTCTGGTGCAGTCTGCGGTGGCGCTCATGGTTTATTTCGCATTGAGAAAAAGAATCCCGACGCCTCTTTTGTTTCTGGGAGAGTTCATTGCGCTGGGGCTTTGCTGGTGCCCCTCGACGAGTTTGTACAATTATCTGACATACCTTTTGATGACGGCAGGGATGCTCCTCTTATACCATGGAATTTGCGAAAGGAAGACAGCGCATTTTGTGGCGGCGGGCGTCTGTCTCGGCGCCAATGTGGCGGTGCGGATGCCAAATGTGGTGCAGGCGGCCTTTATTTTGGCGGTGTGGTATGGTATTGTAGTAACTGACAGAGAGAAATATGGTGAGGGCACGGCGGCAGATACAGGAGTTTCCGGGACGGGAAGCCGGTGCCTGCCATGGCGGCGGCTTGTGGTGGATACCGGCTGGTGCCTGCTTGGCTATTGTGCAGGTTTCGGGCTTCCGTTTGTGGCTGTCTGTATCAGGTACGGAGCGGGTGCATATCCCAGTATGGTGCGGACGATGTTTGCCATGACGGATCAGGCTGTGGATTATAAGCCGGCATCCATGCTGACGGGTATGTTAGGTGATTATTTGAAGGGGATGTATTGGCTGGCCTTTGCAGGGATCTGTATGGCAGCCGGCTGGTTTCTGTTTACGGCGTGGGATAGAGCGGCCGCAAATAAGGAAGGGGCTGTGAGAAGTGCCACAAGGGCGGCGTGCGTATCCATCTATATGGTGGTTTTTCTCATACTTTTGCGGTTTTACTGGGGCAGGGGGATGTTCACCTTCCGCTATTATGAGTACGATTACCGAAGTATATATTATCCAACGGTATTATTTCTGCTGGTGACAATCTGTTTGTGCGGCTATTGCCTGATTGGGTCAAAGATCGGGCGTGAGCAGAAGATATTTGCGGCGCTGGTGTTATTACAGATTTTTCTGACGCCACTTGGCAGCAACAATGCGCTGTCTCCGATCATCAATAATTTGTTCCTTGCCCTGCCGTTTGCGCTGTGGATTGTGTATCATCTGTGTGTTAGAAAGGCTGACAGTGCGCGCACAGATGCGGTGCAGGAAAGAGGGCTGGCAGAGCAGAGAAGCCGCATAGATGTATTTGGGGACAGAAAAGCTGTGTGGACGATCCCGTTTATGATACTTGCGGCATTTGTTCTGGTGCAGAGCGTCGGTTTTCACGCGGAGTTTGTTTTTCAGGACGGTATTTGGGGAGAACCCAGAGACAGGAGGATGGAGCTGCCAAAAAAGGCGGCGGGGATCTATACCAATCAGGAGAACGGGGCGCTTTTGGAGGAGCTTGCTCTTTTTATACAGGAAGAGAACTTAAATGGCAGAGAGATGATTGCTTACGGCGAACTGCCGGGATTACACTATCTGCTGGACATGCCGCCGGCGCTGTCCACCGCCTGGCCGGATCTTGATTCATATCGAATGGCGGAGTACAGGCGGGATATGGCGGTGCTGGTGGAGAGAACAGCGGCGGGGGAAGAGCCGCCGGTCATCGTGGTCTCTTCGCCTGTTGCGGCTTATTTGAGCAACGACGGCGAGGCCATTGGCTGGTTCGGGGTGGACATGGAAGCTATGGCGGCGGATGAGAAGCTGCAGATTTTAGCAGAGTGGATCAGGGACTGTGGCTATACGGAAGTGTTCGGAAACGCAGGATATGTGGTGTATATGCAGCAGATGTAACAGGGGGAAGACGGAGAGGAAGGGAAATCGTTGTGAAAAAGGAAGGCTTTACAAAAGAGCACTCCCTGATATTGAAGGGATGTATGGTGTTTATGTTGCTGTTCCACCATGTGTTTTTTGGAAACGCAGTGACAGATGAGGGAATCATACTTTGCACCGGCAGGGTGAATCTCTTTTATAATATGGTTTCTTATGGAAAACTTTGTCTGAGCGGTTTTGCATTTATTTCCGCGTATGGAATTACCTGCCAGTTGATGTCCTGTCAGGGCAGAATGAGGGATTATCTGGAAATCACGGTAAACAGACTGGTAAAGCTCAGCGCGTCCTGTGTTTTTGTATATGTGATTGCTATATTTTACAAACGTTTTGTAGTTGTGCAGTCAATCAAGGACATTTACCGCGACATGTCGGGGCCGTTTCATCCCCCTTATATGCTGCTTGATGCATTGGGACTTGCGGATTTGTTTGACACGCCCACATTCAATGTTACATGGTGGTATTTTTCCTATGCGATTATGTTGATCTGCGCACTTCCGGCGATTTTTGTCCTGTATCGGAAGATTCGGATTTTTACATTTCCGCTTGTCATGTTCTTTCTTGATGATTCCATGGTGGGCATAGCCGCCTTGGGAGTTTTGTTTGCCTATGAAGATGTTTTTGGCAAACTGAGGGCTGCGGCCCATAAGGACAGACGCATCTGGGCGGGGATTCTTGTTTTTTGTCTTGTGGCAATTGCCTGCTCCTACAGTATTGTAGCCTATGAGAGGGATTCCGATTCGGCTATGTACTGGGCAGGTGCGGTGTACGCTGTGACGGTTATGCTGTATCTCTCAAAAATACCGGTCTTCTCTACAGTGATGAAATGGATCGGCAGACACAGCGCGACCATATTTATGACGCACACGCTTATTTATATGTATTTTTATAAAGAATTTATCAATTCCTTCCGACAGGATTATCTGATTTACATTGTACTCTTCGTATGCTCTATGGCAACGGCTGTTGTGATCGACGCTTTGAGGCGGCTGGTGCGTTATGATAAACTGGTGGCGCATATAAATGAAAAAATAAAAGGGTTTCTACGGACAATGACAGAGGGAATGTCAGGGGAAACACATGTCAGGAAAGGAATGGAACAGTTATGATCAATTTTAATGTCCCCCCCTTTACGGGGAAAGAGTTCGAGTATATGAAGCAGGCTGTGGAGAATGAAAAGATCTGTGGCGACGGTCCGTTTACGAAAAAGTGCAGCGAGTGGATTGAGGCGCAGACGGGTACGGTCAAATGTCTGCTCACAACATCCTGCACCCATGCCACAGAGCTTGCGGCACTGCTGGCGGATATCAGGCCCGGGGACGAGGTGATTATGCCCTCCTACACTTTCGTGTCCACGGCCAACGCGTTTGTCCTGCGGGGTGCGACGGCGGTATTTGTGGATATCAGGCCGGATACCATGAACATTGACGAGAAAAAGATTGAGGACGCCATTACGGAGCGTACCAGAGTCATCGCACCGGTGCATTATGCGGGGGTGGGCTGTGAGATGGACGCCATTATGGATATCGCGAAACGTCACCATCTCATGGTGATCGAGGACGCCGCGCAGGGCATCATGGCTTCTTATAAAGGGAAACCCTTGGGAACTTTCGGAAAATTTGGATGTTTCAGTTTTCATGAGACGAAAAATCTCAGTATGGGCGAGGGCGGCGCCCTGCTGATCCGCGATGAAGCCGATATTTTGAGAGCGGAAATTTTTCGGGAAAAAGGGACGGACAGGAGTCAGTATTTCAGGGGGCAGGTAGACAAGTACCGCTGGCAGGATTTTGGTTCTTCCTATCTGCCAGGTGATATGAATGCCGCTTATCTGTACGCACAGCTGGAGATGGCGGAGGAGATAACAAAGGCGAGAACAGACAGGTGGGAACAGTACAGAGAATTGCTTTCGCCTCTGGCGGAGACGGGACGGATTGAACTGCCCCATATACCGGAAGAGTGCGTACACAACGCCCATATGTTCTACATTAAAACAAAGGATATGGAAGAGAGAAGCCGTCTGATTGCGTATTTGAAGGAAAAGGATATCCTGTCGGTATTTCATTATGTGCCGCTCCACTCGGCCCCTGCCGGACAGAAGTACGGCAGATTTCACGGGGAAGACGAATACACGACAAAGGAGAGCGAGCGGATTTTGCGTCTGCCGATGTTCTATAAACTGACGGCGGATCAGACAGAATATATCGCGGAGCAGGTGAAGGCGTTCTACGCCGTAAATGGTTGAGATGAGGAAAGCCCGCCGGGGTAATGGGGTACATGCAACAGCATAGGAAACGAACATACACCAACTGCATATTGTTACTGGCTGTCATGGGGATCAGCGCGCTTCTGATGGGAATTGTCTTCGATTTTTATTTCGACCTGAATGACGATACCATGATGCGGGATATCATGGCTGGAATTTACAGCGGTACGCCTGACGGGCACAACATGCAGACCCTATATCCGCTGGGAGCTTTTCTGGCGCTGTGCTATCGTGTGTGCAGGCCGGCGCCCTGGTATGGGCTGTTTCTGTTCCTGTGTCAGTTTGGCAGCTTTTATCTGATCGGCCTGCGGCTTCTCGCTTTCCTGCGGAGAGAGGGAGAGAGACTTTTTGCTGTGGCGGCGCTGCTTCTGTTTCAGTGGGGAATATGGCTGACCCATATGGTCAATGTACAGTATACGATTACCTGTGCGATGCTTGGCGCAGCGGCGGTATTCTGGTTTATGACAACGCCTTCCAATTTGACAGTCAAAGAATTTACGAAGAAAAACATGCCGGCGGTAATAGCCTTGATTTTGGCTTTTCAGCTCCGTTCGGAGATGCTGCTTCTGATACTGCCCTTTGCCGTTTTTGCCGGGTGGTTTCGCTGGTGGGAGGAGCGGCCTGTCCTGACAGGAAAGCAGGGTGTCTCGGTGAAAAAGACGTCTGATCTGACAGGGAAACGTTTTGTTCTGTCGGTGAAACTTTCTTCGCGGACAGTGGGAAAGATAAAGAAATACGGGGTAGTTACGGCTCTTGTGCTGTCTGGCATGATGTTGTCTCTGCTGATTGACATGGCGGCCTACAGCAGTGGAGAATGGCGGGATTTCCGGCGGTTTTTCAACGCAAGGACGACGATCTATGATTTTTATCCGGATGTGGTGACGCAGGACGCTTATGGAGAGGCGCTTCGTGGACTTGGCGTTTCCTCTTCGCAGCAGACCCTTCTTCGCAATTATAATTTTGGGCTGGATGAGGAGATTGACACTGACCTGCTGGAGAAGGTGGAGGCTTATGCTGTTGACTCTATAGGCGGCGGACGGGACTGGGGAGCGGTTTTAAGAGACAGTCTTTTCCGGTATTTTTACCGGACGATGCATTCGGACGACGCGCCCTATAACATCATGGTTATCTTCGGATATATAGCCAATGTAATCGCGATTTTCATATTATACAGGGAGACAAAGGAGGAATACAGTGACGGGCTGGGAAAGAGACGGCTGCTATGGCGGCTGGCACAGCTTGTCCTTCTTGCCTTTATGAGAAGCGCGCTCTGGATGTTTATTCTGGTGCGGGGCCGGGACCCGGAGCGGATTACGCACTCTCTTTATCTGGTTGAATTTGTTCTGCTTGTGGCGATGCTTTTGCGGCTTCCTAAAGTGGAATGGCGTGTGCCGTCCTATATCATGGCGTTCCTGTATGTACTGCTCACGACGGTAAGTCTCATGGGGAGCCTCACGGCAGTGTACGCCGACCAAGGCAGGCGGGAGGAGAACCAGCGCGACTGGGAGGCAATAGACAGTTACTGTGCAGGGCAGAACGATAACTTTTATTTTGAGGACGTGTATTCTACCGTGTCCTTTTCCGGAAAACTATTTGCTTCGGGGAACGGAACCTGTGCAAACTATGACATTGCAGGGGGATGGATGTGCAAAAGCCCGCTGTATCGGGATAAGCTGGGACGTTTCGGCATCGAGTCGGCCTGTGACGCGCTGGCGGGAGACGGAAGGGTATATTTTATTATGTCTGACGCCGAAAAGAGCGAGAGAGGACTGGATTGGCTTAAGGATTTCTATGGGGAAAAGGAGCGGGAAGTGGAAATACTGGAGAGCGGCAGGATCAATGATAACTACAGGGTGTATCAGGTGGGGAGAAGCAGATGAACAGGGATATGGTATATTTGCGGCCCATGACAGCGGCGGATACGGCGAAGATTGTGACATGGCGGAATAAAGATTTTGTGAGACAGAATTTTATCTATCAGAAGCCTTTTACAAAAGAAGGGCATATGTCATGGTTCCGTGAACAGGTGGAACCGGGGCGTGTGGTACAGTTTATCATCTGCGTAAGGGATGAGGATGCCGGTCGACGTAATGACGGCAAGACATGTGAAAAGGATTGGGAAATCGGCAGTGTCTATCTGCGGGATATTGACAGGAAGGCCAAAACGGCCGAATATGGTGTTTTTATCGGTGAGGAGGAGGCGCTTGGCCGGGGATACGGAACGGCTGCGGCAAAGCTGGCTCTGGTCTACGGTTTTGAGACCCTTCGCCTGCAAAAGATTTTTCTGCGTTTTCTGGAGGATAACGGGGGCGCAAGAAAAAGCTATGAGCGGGCAGGCTTTCGAATGGTGGAGGACAGAAGGGAGTCTGTCGTGCTGGAACAGGGTGTGCGGGAAGTTCTCTTTATGGAGATAGGATATGCGGAATGGGAAATGACGCGGGGATTGGAGAAAATATGAGTAAACTTGTCAGTTTTGTGATTCCCTGCTATCGGTCGGAGCAGACGATTGGCAGGGTGGTGGAAGAGATTGATACGACGATGAAGGGATTGCCGGAATATGGATATGAGATTGTTCTGGTCAATGACGCTTCACCGGACGATACGTTCGAGGCGATCCGCGTATTGTGTGCAGAGCGGAAAAATATCTGCGGCGTGAATCTGGCAAAAAATTTCGGACAGCATGCGGCACTTATGGCGGGATTCCGGCATGCCCGCGGCGATGTTGTGATCTGCCTGGATGACGACGGCCAGACGCCTGCCAGTGAAGCGGGAAAACTTCTTGCCAAACTGGAGGAGGGATATGATGTGGTTTATGCCAGATATGTGCATAAACAGCACTCCCTTTTCCGTAATTTCGGCAGCAGGATCAATGAACTTATGACCCGGGTTATGCTGGGCAAACCGAAAGAACTCTATATTTCCAGTTATTTTGCCATGAGGAAATTTGTGGTGCAGGAGCTTGTCAATTATGGGAATCCTTATCCCTATGTGATTGGGCTTGTGCTGCGCACCACAAAAAAAATCGCCAATGTGGAGGTGACCCACAGGGAGCGTGAGATCGGAACCTCCGGCTATACCATGGGCAAACTTTTGGGGCTGTGGTTTAACGGATTCACGGCTTTCAGCATAAAACCGCTCCGGATAGCGACAGTGATCGGCGTGGTTTCCGCCTGCGGGGGATTTGCCTATGGAATCTATACGATTGTCAAAAAGTTTTTAAATCCGGCTGTGCCTGTGGGATTCAGTGCACTGATGGCGTCGTTTGTTTTTTTCTGCGGGCTGATTCTTCTGATGCTGGGGCTGATCGGTGAGTACATCGGGCGGATGTACATTTCCATGAATAATTCTCCTCAATATGTGGTCAGGGAGTGTGTGGATGAACGGGATGAACATTAGGAATAGAGGAAAAGAAAACGCAGACCGGCTGGTTGCGGGCGTTTTTTCTTTCCTGTTTGCGGCGGCGCTCCTGTTTGGCAGACGGCTGGACAGCGTGGAAAATGTGGATATCAGGGATTGGCGGCTGTGGGTTTCCATACTCGTGCTGACCGCTGTTTTCTCGGTGCTGACGCCCTTTTTGTGGCGGCTTCTGGACTGGGTGCAGATAAAAGGCATGTCGGTGAGAGGGCGTGCCAGTGAAAAATCTGTGTCAAATAAAATAACAAATGTTCTTGAATGGGCGGACAGGCATGCCGTCCTGCTTTCTTTTTTCTTTCTCCTTCTGTGCTGGCTGCCCGTGTTTCTGGCGGTGTATCCCGGTTTTTTTGTCTATGACGCGCAGGATGAATATGTGCAGGTGGCGTCCAGAACGTTTTCCACCCACCATCCGCTTGTGCATGTGCTTCTGCTGGGCGGAATGATCTGCGGTGTCCATAAACTGACGGATTCTTATAATCTGGGTATCGCCTGTTACATCATTTTACAGATGATTCTTGTGGCGGGAGGATTTGCCTTTCTGTTCTGGTATCTTCGTGAAAAGAAAATACCCCGTGCTGTCCGTCTGGTATGCCTGGTTTATCTGGGATTGTTTCCGACGGTGGTGATGTTTACCCTGTGTTCGGCTAAAGATGGACTGTTTACGTCGGCGTTGCTGCTTTTGCTGGTCTGTCTGCTGGAAATGGGAAAGGGAGAGATGTTTTTTGTCTCAAAGGGCTGGCGGATTCTCTTTGTGTTAAGCGGTATGGCTATGATGCTTCTGCGCAACAATGGATTTTATGCCTTCCTTGTGATGGTTCCTGTCCTGCTTCTCTTACGGAAAAGACAGTGGAGACAGGTGCTTTTTCTGGCGGTCTGTGCAGTGGCGGGGTGCCTTTTGGTGAACGGCGGCTTAAAGACAGCGTTACACGCCCAGAGCGGCGAATATCAGGAAATCCTGACTGTGCCGATTCAGCAGATGGCCAGAACCTATAAATATGCACCGGAGGTTTTCTCGGAAAAGGACAGGGAAATTCTGCACGAGGTTTTGTCCGAGGAGGCGCTTTTGCTGTATACACCAAGGCTTTCCGACCCGGTAAAATACCGTTTTGACAATGAGGCATTTGCAAAGGATAAGGCGAAGTATGCCGGCCTCTGGCTGCGGGCAGGGATGAAAAAGCCGCTCGTCTATCTCAACGCCTGGTGGATGACTTCCTATGGCTTCTGGTATCCTGATATGGTGATCAATGTGTACGGAGGCAACACGGTTTTCACTTTTACTTATAAGGACAGTTCCTATTTTGGGTACGAGGTGGAAGAGCCGGGGGTCCGGGAGAGCAGGATTCCCTGGCTGGATGAGGTGTACCGCAAGCTGTCTTTGGAGGTCTGGAAGGAGAAGGTGCCGGTTGTCTCATGGCTGTTTTCCCCGGGCGCCATGTTCTGGCTTTATGCGTTCCTTTTTACATGGCTTCTGCATCAGAGGCGGTATGAAATCATGTATCCCTTTCTGCCGCTGTTCCTTTTGTGGCTGACCGTCCTTTTGGGGCCGACGTATCTGCCCAGATATGTGTTGTTTTTCTGGTACGGCCTGCCCTTGTTTCTGGGGATGGCGGTCATGGAAACGGAGGGAGAGGCGTTTGCTGTAAAAAAAGAGTGAATCGGATTCTTTCTTCAATGTTTTTTGTTGTGGCATCTGAATTTGTGATATACTATAACAATGATTAAAATTTTAGGTAGAGGAAGCGTATGAATCGGATTTTAAATAAAAGACAGGCCATCTGCGGTTCGATCTGGATTCTGGTGGTGTGTGCGGCGCTGGCGCTCTGGCCGTTTCGCCTGATCCATGAGGAGGTTCAGTCAGTAAGCGGCAGAGAGAAAATGGAAGTCTCTGAGGCAGTCAATGCGGATCATGTGGTACAGCAGAGATTTATTGCCCAGTATGACAGATTGAAAAATATAGAAATTTATCTGGCCGATGTGACGAGGGGAGACAAGTTTAATTTTGTGCTCCGCGATGCGTCCATGCAGACGATCATGCAGCAGGTGATCAATATCGGGGATATGGAGACGATCCCCGGATATTGCAGAATACAGGTAAACATCGACACCGAGGTGGGGCGGGACTATTACTTCCTGCTTCAGGGCGTGGAGTCGGAGCTGTATGTGGCTTACGCCGATAATACGGGGGAGAATGCCAATATCTACATCAGTGCCAGCGCCTATGACGGCGTGGAGGACGCGCAGCGCTGTGTGGTTGCGGACTATGAGTATGAGGTACCCCTGCGCAAGGGAAAAACGCTGGCGTTTTACGCAGTTTTCCTGCTTTTTGGTGTGTTTGCCACATGGTTTGGCGCGGCTTATTACGAAAAACATCCCGAGCGCAATACGCTGGTCACGGTAGAGCGGGCAATGCGGTTTGTCCTGAATCCGCTGATTGTGGCGGCGGGTGCCGCCTGTGCGGTGGCGATCGGCCCCTGCCATATCCTGACGACGGATATCTACTCCATTCTTTTTTATGAGCTGGGTGTGATTCTCGCTGTGGCAGTGGGGCTTTATGCGGTAAATCATGACAGGACGGGGATTGCTTCGGACAGGACAGTGTTCAGGGTGCTGCAGGGCAGATGGCAGGATGATCTGCAGTCCGTTATGATTGCGGGGGCAATCTGGGGGTGCTGCAATTATATGAACGCCCTGTATGAGATTCATCATACGGTGGCGTACAGGCAGGTGCTCATTTTCTTTGCGCTTGCATTGATTGTTACCTATCAGAAAAAGGAACTTTTCAACTGGATCAATTTGATTTACGCCGTGATAGCGGCGGCGGCCGGGCCGGTGTATTATAAAAACGCACTGGCGGCACTTATGGATAAAGCGGTGCTGGCGGGGAAAGAAACGCCGGACGAGCTGGAAATTCTTGCCTTGAAACTGACGGTGTGGGCAGGCATTCTTGCAGGGATTGTCATACTCAATACTTTGGTAAATCTGTTCAAAAGGAAAGTTCATGGGATATCTGTGCCTTACGGTATTTTGGTGGGCGTTTTCTTCGCGTTGCTCATTCTTTACCGGAATACCAGAGGATGGCCGATTTTTTTGGTATGTGTTTTCACGCTCTGTTATCTGAGGATGGCGTCCGGTGTAAAAAAGGCAGTGTTGATACACAATATAGTAAACGGCATATTGCTTCATTTTGTGGCGACGGTGGGGTATTGCCTGTTACACAGGCCTTATATGTATTTTCGGTATTACCGCTATCCGTTCCATTTCCACACGGTGACGATTTCTGCCGTGTATCTGGCTCTGGTGGTGTGTGCGGCGCTGATCAAATTCATGGACGCCTACGGGAGACGGCCCAGTCTTGCGGGCACTTATAAGGAACTTGCGGTGTTTGGCCTGTCTTCGATGTATCTTCTGATTACGCTCTCCAGAACCGGGTATCTGGCGGTGCTTGTGACGGCGGCTGTGGTGATTCCGATGGCGTTCTTTTCGGGAAAAACACTCCCGCTTCGGGAAAAATGGCAGCATTTTCTGCGTGGGGTGGGAATGATGGCGTTGGCCGTGATCGTGGGTTTTCCCATTGTATTTACGGCGCAGAGGGCAGTGCCTGCGGCCGCCGCAGACATCAGGGCCCACGAGATTGAAGATTTTCCCACAGAGCTGGTACACGGCAGGGACATGGATTCTTACTATTATATTACGGTGGAGCGCTTTATACAGACCTTCCAGATGAAGGTGCTGGGTATTCCTGAGGAAAAGTGCCTGAATGCTTTCCTGTATTTCAGCAGAGGAGACGGCGAATCGGAATACAGGAGCCCCTACCTGGAAAACGGGGGAAAGAGGCTGCTTGCTTCTGCGGAGGATATGGCGGCGGCGGAAGCTGCGGAAGAGGAATCTTATACAAACGGAAGACTTTATATATTTGAGCGGTATTACGAGAGACTGAACAGGAACGGGCATGATGACATGGGCGTCATGGAGCCTGACGGCAATTATCTGGCCCATGCGCACAATATCTATCTGCAGGTAGCATACGACCACGGGATTTTTGTGGGAGGCGTATTCCTTCTGCTGGGGATAGGGACATTTGTGCAGGCCTGCTTTTACTATCGACGGCACAGAGAAGACAGGGAATGCGCGCTGTTTCCGCTTGCACTGCTGGTTCTGTTTGCGGTGGCAGGACTGACGGAGTGGATCTTCCACCCCTGCTGTCCGATTGCCTGCTGTCTGCTTCTTACCATGGGGCCTCTGCTTGTCGATACACGAAAGGACGAAGCTTAGAAAAACGGATACAGATATGGAAAAGATAAAAAAACCCTTTAATGCAAAATTGTTTTACAGGCGGACATGCCTGATTATCTACGATGTGATCAGTGTGGTACTGGCAAGCTATGTGGCTATTTTGTGGCGGTATGATTTTCATCTGGATGAAATTCCGGGGCATTTCATGCAGCCGATAGAGCGTTTTCTGCCGATCAATATTATTTTGACACTGGTTATTTTCTATATTATGCATCTCTATAGCAGTCTGTGGGCTTTTGCCGGAGAGACAGAGCTGCAAAACATTGTGGTGGCATGTGTGCTGTCCATGCTGGCCGGAGCCGTCGGTCTGCAGTTTTTTAAAGTGACATCCCGGGCGGTACCCAGAAGCTATTACCCGGCATATATGGCGGTTCTGGTGGTCTGCATTTTTGCGAGCCGTTTTTCCTATCGGTTTTTCCGGGGACTGAAGCATAAACAGCAGAATAAGAAGAATTTGATCTCCGTCATGGTGATCGGCGCCGGGGAGGCGGCCAATCTGATTATCAAGGAGATTGTGAACAGCAATTTCTCCACCATGGTCATCAAATGTATCATTGATGATGACAAGGGGAAATGGGGGAGATATATTCAGGGAATCAAGGTTGCAGGCGGACGGGATAAGATTGTGGAGTGTGCGGACGTCTATGATGTGGACGAAATCATAGTTGCCATGCCCTCCGCTCCCAGGACGGAAATCAAAGAAATCCTGGACATCTGTAAGGACACAAACTGTAAGCTCCGCTCCCTGCCGGGTATGTATCAGCTTGTAAACGGGGAAGTGAATGTCAGCAAACTGCGGGACGTGGAACTGGAAGACCTGCTCGGCAGGGAACCGATTACCGTGGATATGGATTCCATTCTCGGCTATGTGCAGGGGAAGGCGGTGCTTGTCACCGGCGGCGGCGGCTCCATCGGCAGTGAACTTTGCAGACAGATTGCGAACCATAAGCCGAAGCAGATGATAATCGTGGACATCTATGAAAATTCGGTTTATGATGTACAGCAGGAGCTGAAACAGAAATATCCGGAACTCAATCTGGTAGTTCTGATTGCCTCCGTTCGCAATACAAATCGGATGAACTACATTTTTTCCAAATACAAACCTGATATTGTCTACCACGCGGCGGCCCATAAGCATGTGCCGTTGATGGAGGACAGCCCGACGGAGGCTATCAAGAATAATGTTTTCGGTACATTCAAAACCGCACAGGCGGCGGCCATGAGCGGTGTACAGCGGTTTGTCATGATCTCCACCGACAAGGCGGTGAATCCCACAAACATCATGGGTGCCAGCAAACGGATCTGCGAGATGATTATTCAGACATTTGACAAGCATTACGAGACGGAATTTGTGGCGGTGCGCTTTGGCAATGTGCTTGGCAGTAACGGCAGTGTCATTCCTCTTTTCCGCAAGCAGATTGCGGCGGGCGGGCCGGTTACGGTCACGCACCCGGACATTATACGATATTTTATGACCATACCAGAGGCGGTATCGCTGGTATTGCAGGCGGGCGCATACGCAAAGGGCGGAGAAATTTTCGTTCTGGATATGGGTGAGCCGGTAAGAATCCTTTCTCTGGCGGAAAACCTGATCAAGCTTTCGGGCTATCGTGTGGGCGAGGATATCAAAATTGAGTTTACAGGTCTTCGTCCCGGAGAGAAGCTCTACGAGGAACTTCTGATGGATGAAGAGGGAATGAAAGACACGGCAAACCGTATGATTCATATTGGCAGACCGATTGAACTGGATGAACATGAATTTTTTACCCAGTTGAAGGAACTTAAGGACGAGTCTCAGATTGAGAGCTCGGATATCAGGCCGCTGATTCAAAAGATCGTGCCGACCTATCATTATACAGAGTAAACAGTTCAGCCAGAACATTATTTGGCTGACAGATCATGCGTGCAAGATCACAAAGACTGCGTTGCGGCCTCAGTGAGAACTGAACTGTTATTACATTCAGGAGGAGAGAATTATGGAGAGAAAAAGAATTTATATGTCGTCGCCCACCATGCACGGGGAGGAGCAGGCGTTTGTGCAGGAAGCCTTTGATACCAACTGGGTTGCACCCCTGGGGCCTAATGTAAACGCCTTTGAGAAGGAGATGGCGGATTACACGGGCTGCGGCTATGCGGCGGCCTTATCTTCCGGAACGGCGGCGATCCATATGGCGCTCCGGCTTCTGGGGGTAAAGCAGGGGGATGTAGTGTTCGTATCGGATCTGACCTTTTCCGCATCCTGTAATCCGATTGTGTATGAGAACGGTACGCCGGTGTTCATCGACGCGGAGCCGGATACATGGAATATGTCACCGCAGGCTTTAAAGCGCGCTTATGAGAAATATCCGAATCCCAAGGCGGTGATCTGCGTGCATCTCTACGGCACGCCTGCGAAGCTTGACGAGATCATGGCAATCTGCGAGGCCCACGGTACGCCCATGATCGAGGACGCCGCGGAATCGCTTGGCAGTACTTATAAGGGACGGCATACGGGCACTTTCGGTAAGTACGGGATCTATTCCTTTAACGGAAATAAAATCATTACCACCTCCGGGGGCGGCATGTTTGTCTCCGCAGAGGAGGAGGCCGCGAAGAAGGTGACTTTCCTTGCCACGCAGGCGAGAGATCAGGCCCGTCACTATCAGCACTCCCAGATCGGGTACAACTATCGCATGAGTAATGTGACGGCGGGAATCGGAAGAGGACAGCTCATGCATCTGGAGGAGCACAAGGCGAAAAAGAAAGCCATTTATGAGTACTATCGGGAGGCGTTTGCGGATATCCCGGCGATTCAGATGAATCCCATGAATGCGGAGGGGGACGCCAACAACTGGCTCTCCTGTATGACGGTTTCACCGGACTGCGGAGTCACACCCGATATGATCATGGATACTCTGGACGAAAAACTCAACGCGGAGACACGGCCGATCTGGAAGCCCATGCATATGCAGCCGGTTTTTGCAGACTGTGATTTCTGTCCACACAATGAGGATGGCAGCAGCGTAGGAGAAGATATTTTTGCAAGAGGTCTGTGCCTGCCCAGCGATATCAAGAATACGGATGAAGAGATGGCGCAGATTGTGAAGACGGTGAAGAGCCTGTTCTAAGCCGGGTGGAAGGAGATCGTGGATGGATAAGAAAACGTACCGGCTGCTCGAAGATTATATGCTTTGCTGCATGGAAGACAGCGCCCATGATAAGGAGCATGTTTACCGCGTGCTGTATAATGCGTTGGAAATTGCAAAAGGGGAAGACAATGTGGATTATGATGTGCTGATTACAGCATGTCTGCTTCATGATATTGGACGTAAAGAACAGTTTGAGAATCCGAAGGTATGTCATGCGGCGGCAGGAGCCGATAAGGCATATCAGTTCCTTTTGGGGCAGGGATTTGACACAGATTATGCCGAACAGGTGAAACAGTGTATTCAGACGCACAGATTTAGAAAAAATAATCAGCCGCAGAGCCTCGAAGCGAAAATTCTATTCGACGCGGATAAACTGGATGTGGCGGGAGCAATAGGAGTCGCAAGGACATTGCTTTACAAGGGGATTGTCTCGGAACCGCTGTATTCGGTGCTTCCGGACGGGACAGTTTCCACCGGGGAAGATGACGATGCGCCGTCGTTCTTTCAGGAATATAAGTATAAACTGGAGAATCTGTATTCAAAATTTTATACGGAACGGGCGGCGAAAATGGCCAAAGAAAGACAGCCCATTGCCAATGCGTTTTATAACAGTCTGTATCAGGAGGTAAACGCGTCATACCAGAACGGAAGAAGTGAATTGGATCAAGTGTTGCAATAGCACATCCACAAAACGGTGTAAAGAGGAGCGGATATGTACCCATTAGAGGAAAAGGAAAAGGCGCAGATGTGCGATGAGATAGCCCATTTCTTTCTGGAAGAGCACGATCTGGAGCTGGGGATCATCGGAACCGGCAGGATACTGGACTTTTTTCAGGAGATGCTGGGTAACAGAATCTATAATAAAGCGCTGGATGATGCCAGAAAGTTTTATGAAAAATATGCGGATAATATGGAGACGGATTATTTTGCGCTGTATAAGGACTGTCTCTTATACACATCTGACGCTGCCGACGAAGCTAGAAGTGT